>CAYQVA010000018.1:13782-14120 GCA_964420815.1 uncultured Anaerolineae bacterium | reverse complement strand
CCCTTTCACTGTATGGGCAATGATAACGCTGGGTTTATCCACAACTTGCTGGGCCTTCTCGATGGTCTCCACGATTTGCGCCATATCGTGCCCATCCATCTCGAAAACCTCCCAATTAAAGGCCCGCCATTTGTCGGCGATGGGCTCGATGGGCATAACCTCGTCGCAGGTGCCGTCCAATTGGAGGTTATTGTAATCAATGATGGCTATCAGGTTGTCCAGCTTGTATTTGGCCGCAGCCATAGCCGCTTCCCAGAGCTGGCCCTCATCAAGCTCGCTGTCACCCAGCACCACATACACCCGTGCATCCCTGCCATCCAATTTGAGCCCCAGCGCCA
>CAYQVA010000018.1:12038-13772 GCA_964420815.1 uncultured Anaerolineae bacterium | reverse complement strand
CCCTTGTCCCAAGGAGCCGGTGGTCATGTCAACCCCCGGCGTTTTCCTCATATCTGGGTGACCCTGCAATCGTCCGTTAATTTGGCGCAGAGTTAATAGCTCCTCCACGGGGAAGAAGCCTTTCTCCGCCAGAACCGAATACCAGAGGGGGCAGGCGTGCCCCTTGGAGAGGATGAAGCGGTCCCTGTCTTCCCACTCCGGATTTTGGGGGTCAACGCGCATAAAGTGGAAGTAAAGGGCCACCACGATATCGGTGGCCGAGAGGGAACCTCCGGGATGGCCTGCCTGGGCAGTATAAATCATGTGGATGATATGTTGCCGAATCTGGAGAGCCTTATGCTTTAATTGCAAGATTTTTTCCTTTGACACGGGCATAGAACATAACCCCCTACATGTGCATCAGCTCTTCTACGGCAGCAATGATGCTATCAACATCCATACCATATTTCTTCAACAGCAGGTGGTATTCGCCTGATTCGGCGAAGGTGTTTCGCAGCCCAATCCGTCTCATGGAGGTAGGAAGCTCCTCGCCCAGCACCTCGGCCACAGCACTGCCTAAGCCACCATAGATTTGGTGGTCCTCGATGGTCACCACACGGCGGGTCTTGGCTGCCGTGCGCACGATTAGCTCGCGGTCTATAGGCTTGATGGTGTGCATGTCAATGACCTCGGCCTCTATGCCCTGCTCAGCCAGCCGTTTCGCTGCCTTCAGGGCAATGGCGACCATGTCCCCAAGGGCAATGAGCGAGACATTACCCCCCTCCCGAAGCACCTTCCCTTTGCCGATGACAAATTCCTCGTCCTCGTCATAGATGATGGGCACTGGGTCTCGTGTGAAGCGCAGGTATACCGGCCCGACGTACTCTGCTGCCGCCCGCACGAGTTTTTTGGTAGCATAGTAATCAGCCGGCATGATAACCGTCATCCCAGGGATGGTGCGCATGATGCCCAAGTCCTCGGTTCCCTGATGGGTCACGCCATCGCTGGCCGGGGTGATCCCGCCATGGCTAACAGCGATTTTCACATTCAGGCGGGGATAGGCAATAAAGGTGCGCACCTGCTCACAGGCCCGCATACTGCCGAAGACGGCGTAGGTGCTGACGAAGGGTATCTTCCCTGTGGTTGCCAAGCCGGCTGCGACAACCATCATATTAGCCTCCGCTACCCCCATCTGAAAGAAACGCTCAGGGAAGGTCTTGGCGAAATGGATCGTTCGCGTGGATTTGGAGATGTCCGCCTCTAAGACAACGATACGCGGGTTCTCGCGGCCCAGTTCAACCAGCACCTCCCCATAGGCATCGCGTGTGGGAATGGCTTTCTTTTCGGCTAATTCTTGCTTCGGATGAAAAGCAGACAAGGCTCCTCCACTAACTGTTTGACCCTCTGCAGGAAACGGGCTGCAGGGCCTCCGTCAACGAGGCGATGGTCGAAGGAGAGGCTCAGGCACATCATCTGCCGCACGCAAACCCTCCCCTCCCGTACCACAGGCTTAGGTACTATCCGCCCGATGCCCAGGATAGCGCACTCAGGCAGGTTGACGATAGGCGTGAAGGCATCAACCTCATACATCCCAAGATTGGTTATGGTGAACGTTCCGCCGCTCAACTCGTCAGGGGAGATAGCCTTGGCGCGGGCCTTCTCCACCAACTCCCTGCTCTCCCTTGCAATCTCCATCAGGCTTTTCTTGTCGGCATCCCGGATGACAGGCACCAGAAGCCCCCGCTCCGTATCCAC
>CAYQVA010000018.1:3911-12028 GCA_964420815.1 uncultured Anaerolineae bacterium | reverse complement strand
CAACCCCCACGTTCACCGCTTCCAAAATGCGGATGCCCTCCTCGCTCATGGTGGCGTTGAGATGAGGATGCTCACGCAAAGCCCTGGCCACAATCTTGACCATGAAGTCATTGTAGGAGGGGGCCTCTTCCCCAAACTCCTCCCTCAGCCGTTGACGCAGCTCCACCAGCATGGTGGCATCAGCCTCCGTAGTGAGGGTCACTCGCGCCACCGTGCGGGCGCTGCGGGCCATCCGCTCGGCGATGAGTTGGCGCACACCGGTCAGGGGGATGATCTCGGCCACTCCAGGGGCTGGCTTCGCCGCTTCCCTCTCTACGGCAGCGCGCTCCACATCCTTCCTCACAATGCGCCCGCCAGGGCCGGTCCCCACCACCGTTGAGAGGTCTATCCCCAGCTCACGCGCCAGCCTCCTGGCGGCGGGCGAAGCCTTGATGCGCTCAGGGACAGGTGCTGGCTCAATAGCTGGGGAAGGTGGAGCTACCTCGACCTCCGGGACCGGCTCGCCAGGCTCGACTATTATGGCCACCACCTGGGCAACGGGGACCTTCACCCCCTCTGGGACGACGATCTTCCCCAGGATGCCTGAGGCAGGGGCCTCGACCTCCAGCACAGCCTTATCCGTTTCCACCTCGAAGAGGCTCTCGCCCCTCTGGACCTCCTCGCCCTCCTTCTTAAACCAGCGGACGATGGTCCCCTCGGTCATGGTCATGCCCAGCTTGGGCAGGATGACTTCAACAGCCATGTTCCTCTCCTCAGTCCATCAGGAATCCGCCGTTCACGTCCAGTACCTCCCCTGTAATGAAGCTAGCTGCGTCTGAGGCCAGGAAGACGACCGCTGCGGCCACATCCTCTGGCTGCCCGAGGCGGCCCAGGGGGATGCTGGCGACAAGCTCGCGCTTGTCCTCCTCAGACCAATCCCTTATCATATCCGTGGCCACGGTGGCAGGGGCGATGGCGTTGACGGTGATGCCATAGCGGGCGTAGTGGCGGGCCAGACATAGCGTCATGGCTATCATGCCACCCGTCGAGTCGGCGTAATGGGCGCCTACCTTGACTCCCCCTATCTGGCCCGCAACCGAGGCGATGTTGATGATGCGCCCCCATCCGTTGCGGCGCAGCACCTTACCCACCGCCTGGGAGCATAAGAACGCACCCTTCAGATTGACATCGAGCACGCGGTCCCATTCCTCCTCGCTTATCTCCTCAAAGGGCCGCAGAGGGCAGATGCCTGCGTTGTTGACCAAGATGTCGATGCGGCCGAAGCGCTCAAGGACAGCTTCCACCATCCGCTGCACAGATTCGCGGTCGGCCACATCCACCCGAAGGGCTAACGCCTCAACGCCCAGGGCCTCGATGGCTTGCGCCGTCTCCTCCGCCGTGGGGAGATCAATGTCCGCCACAACGATGTCAACCCCCTCCTTGGCCAACGCCGTGCCTATGGCTTTCCCTATCCCTCTGGCTCCTCCGGTTACAATGGCAACCCTTCCTTCCAAGCCCATCCTTGCCCCTCCTGGCTAATAGACGATTGCTTTCACCGCCTCCACGATGTCGTCCTCGCTGGGGATGGCCTCCAGCTCCAGGGTTTTACTGTAGGGGATGGGCACGTCCTCCGTAGCCACCCGTTGGACGGGAGCATCCAGGTAATCGAAGGCCTCTTCCATAATGCGTGCCGCCACCTCAGAGGCGAAGCCCCCAGTGCGACAGCCCTCGCTGACCACCACCAGCCGGTGAGTCTTCTTGACCGAGGCAACTATCGTCTTCATGTCCAAAGGCTTTAAGGTGCGGGGGTCAACCACCTCAGCCTCTATCCCCTCGGCTGCCAGCCTCTCCGCCGCCGCCAAGGCCAGAAGGACCATGCGCGATGTGGCCACGATGGTGACATCGTTGCCGGGGCGCTTGATGTCGGCCACCCCCAAAGGGATGGTGTACTCCTCCTCCGGCACCGGTCCGGTCGTGCTGTAAAGCAGCTTGTGCTCGATGTAGATGATGGGGTTGTCATCACGGATGGCCGATTTCAGCAAGCCTTTGGCATCATATGGCGTGGAGGGCATGACCACCCACAAGCCGGGGACGTGGATGAACCAGGCCTCTAAGCTCTGCGAGTGTTGGGCTGCGTTACCACGCCCGGCGCCCCCCTGCGTCCTTATGACCAATGGCACTTTGGCTTGTCCTCCGGTCATGTAGCGTATCTTGGCTGCCTGGTTAGCGATTTGATCCATAGCTAAGGCAGCAAAGTCAATGAACATGATTTCGGCCACCGGCCTAGTGCCCGTGAGCGCTGCCCCCGTAGCAGCGCCGGCGATGGCTGCCTCGGAGATAGGGGTCTTGCGGATGCGCTTAGGGCCAAACTCGTCCAGGAGCCCCTTGGTCACCCCAAAGGCACCACCGTGCTCGGCGATGTCCTCGCCCATGACGAAGACCCTTTCGTCGCGCCTCATCTCCTCGCGCAGCGCCTCGTTCAACGCCTGAGCGTAGGTGATTTCCCGCATCGCCCTAATCCTCTACGTACACATCGCGCCACAGCTCATCCACCGCTGGCTCCGGGCTGGCCATAGCGTACTCCACCGCCTCTCGCATCTCAGTGCGTGCTTCCTCCCTAATGGCTGTTGCCTCCTCTTTGCTCAAAACACCTATCTCCAGCAGCTTCGCTCGGAAACGAACGATGGGCCCCCTTTTCTTGTGCTCCTCTACCTCCTCCTTCGAGCGGTAGAGCTGAGGATCGCCGATCATATGGCCCTCCCAGCGATACGTCCTGGCCACGATGAGGCTAGGTCCCTGGCCAGCTCGCGCCCTCCCCACAGCTTCCTGTGCAGCCTCGTAGACCGCCAGCACATCGTCGCCATCCACCGAAATGCCAGGAAAGCCATAGGCCACAGCCCGCTGTGCCAGGTCGGGGATGGCGACCGCCTCATTGACGCGCGTTGAGAGGGCATAGACGTTGTTCTCGCACACGAAGACGAGTGGTAGCTTCCAGATAGCTGCCAGGTTGGCTGACTCATGGAAGGGCCCTTGGTTGATGGCACCGTCGCCGAAGAAGCAAACCACCACTTTGCGGTTTTCCAGATACTGGCAGGAGAGGGCGGCGCCGGTAGCTATGGTGAGACCGCCTCCGACGATGCCGTTGGCCCCCAGGATACCGATGCTCAAATCAGCGATGTGCATGGAACCGCCCTTGCCCTTACAATAGCCTGTCGCCTTCCCTAGAAGTTCGGCCATCATCGGCTTGGGGTCTCCTCCTTTAGCGATGCAATGGCCATGCCCCCGGTGTGTACTGGTAATCAGGTCCCCCGGCTCGAGGGCGGCGCAGACCCCCACTGCGACGGCTTCCTGCCCCAGGTAGACATGGGCGGAGCCCCGGATAAGGTTACGTTTGTAAAGCTCCACCACCTGCTCCTCAAAGGCGCGGATGCGCCACATCTGGCGGTAGAGCTCGATTAGCTGCTCTTTGCTTAAGGCCCTCTCCACTTCCTAGCCCCCTATCGCATTGCTAGGGGAGAGCCAACGCCCTCCCCCTAGCAAGTCCTTCTCCATGTAGTCTTGCAGGGGGAGGGCTGGCCTCCCCCCGCAAACGCCTGGTCGTCAGCCTCTAGAAGTGGAACTGGTCGATGTTCTCCTTGTCGAAGCGGAAGGGCGGTCCGAGAAGGATCACCCCATTCGCGTCGGCTGTGTAGGTGCCAAGGCGGCCAGCCTCAAAGGTCGGACTCTCAGGGGTGAGTTCGCCCGTCAGGACGGCATGGGCGGTGTACATGGCCAGGTAGCCGAGATCAACGGTGTTCCAGAGGTAAATGGCCTCAACTGTTCCCCTTTTGATGAAGTCGCGCATAGTATTGGGGGTTGCCAAGCAGACGAGATGGACCTTCCCAACTGTCCCTGTCGTTTCTATGGCATCCGCCGCCCCGGGGCAGCCAGCCGCGGTGGGGGCGATGATAGCATCTAACTCTGGGTAGGCGCTGATGAGGTCCTCGGCCTGCGCCCTGGTCTTTGCCGCATCGTCCTCGCCGTAGCGAAGGTCCAGGAGCTCCATGTCCGGGTAGGCCTCGGGCTGATATTTCTTCATCTCCTCGCACCAGCGGCTCTGATTGGGAGCTGTGGCAGTGGTGGAGATGATGGCGTACTTGGCGTCCTCGCCTGCTTGCTTGGCTATCTCATCGATCAGCGCCTTGGCCACACCCTCGAAGCTAGCCTGGTTGACGAAGAAGTGTCGGCCCTCAGGCCGGACGTCGGCGTCGTAGGTGATGACAACGATTCCCGCATCCATGGCCCTCTTACAGACTGGCACCAGGGCATCGGGGTCGTTGGCGGAGATGATCAAGGCATCTGGGTGTCGGGCGATCAAGGTATCTATGAGCTCGGCCTGCTTTGCAGCGTCGGCCTCCAGCGGCCCGGTCGCCTCCCACTCGATATCTCCCAGCTCCTCAACGGCCTCCTTCATCCCCTCCTCGCAGGACTTAAAGTAGTCGATGCCGATCAGCTTTTCCACTGTTATGATAGTGTACTTCGCCGGGGTGGGCGTAGGCGGAACTGGTGTGGGCGTAGGCGGAACTGGTGTGGGCGTAGGCGCGGGGGCGCATGCCACGAGCACCATGGCGACGACCACTAACAAGCTAAACAATCGGCTTTTCATTGGTTCCTCCTCCTTTCTCAGCATAAGTTGTCCCTCCCCTATGGGGTAAGGACATGGCGGGGAAAGCTGTAAAGCTCTCCCCTGGGCGGATAACGATCCTTCAGGCATGATCACATCACCATGCCTGACTTATAATGATCATATGCATCCCTCCTCTCCATTTAGAATTTACCTATCTCCTTCTGAGAGTCTCATTGATCAGGACAGCGACGATCAAGATGGTGCCGATCACCACGGCCTGGGCCTGTGTGGGCATCCCTGCCAAATTAAGGCCATTGCGCAATATGACGATAATGGCCAATCCCAGAATGCTACCCCAGATGCTGCCCTCGCCCCCGGCGATGCTGGTGCCACCCAGCACCACACCTGTGATTACTTCGAACTCCAACCCGATCCCCATGTTGGAGCGGGCGGTGTTCAACCGTGACACATAGATCACCGAAGCTAGGCCACTCAAGAAGCCAGAGAGGGTGTAAAGAAAGAGTCTTATATGATCGGCTTTCACGCCGGAAAAACGAGCGGCTATTTCGTTATTGCCGATGGCATACAGGTACCGTCCGAAAGAGGTCCTTTCCAGCACCAAGCCGCCGATCACTATTGCGGGGAGCAGGATAAGCAATTGGGTAGGCACACCCCATACTCGGCCCTGCCCCAGGAACAGAAATGGCTCCGGGAATTTCGTCACCGGTTGTCCCCCCGTAAGCCCGTGAGCGATTCCTCGATAGATGGACATGGTTGCTAGCGTGACGATTATATCCGGTACGTGGACCTTGGATATGGCTAATCCATTAAAGAGACCGGCTAGCGTCCCTACTATTACAGCCAATAAAGCTGCAGCCCAGATGTTAAGGCCATAGTCCCGCCAAGCAAGGCCCAAGACCACAGCGCACAAGCCCACCATCGAGCCCACTGAGATGTCAATGCCTTTAACAATGATGATCATAGTCATCGCTATGGAGATAAGCCCTACCTCGACAATATAGGGAGCCATCATCTGCAGGTTCCAAAGGGTGAGAAAGTGATCTGAAAAGCGAGACATAACCCCCATAGCGAGGAGTAGCATTGCTAAGAGAACAAGCTCTCGGCCTAACTTTAGACGAAGGCGAGGCGCAATCTTCTCTCGAGTTTGTGCAAGAAGGCTCATCGCGTGCCTCCCAAAGCTATCCTGCGGCGGGTCCGTATAATGTCCATGGCCACCGCTATTAGGAGAAAAAGTCCGTACACCGCTTGTTCCCAAATAGCGGGGATCCTGAGGAATACCATAGCAGAATGAATAAGGCCGATGAAAAGCGCACCTAACACCGAGCCCAAGACATTGCCGCTTCCCCCAAAGATGCTGGTGCCGCCCACCACTACAGAGGTGATGGCAAGGAGTTCGAGCCCCATGCCGATGTTGTTTTGGATAGCAGTAAACCGAGGTGCCTGAGCCACGCTGGCCACACCTATCAACATTCCGTTGAGGGTGAGGACCAGCAGCTGAATGCGCGGCATGTTAATGCCAGAGAGGCTGGCGGCATCGCGGTTGCTACCCACCGCATAGATCGCCCGTCCCAAGCGGGTATTAGCCATCAAGTAGGCTGCGATCAGCGCTACCACTGCTGCCTCCCAGACGGGCAAGGTCAGGCCGAGAAGACGGGCACGTCCCAGATATTTGAAGGAGTCTGGCGGGTAAAGCCACTGCTGTGCCGTAACGAGGAGAATGAAGCCACGCAGGAGGGTCATCATTCCTAAGGTCACAATTATGGAATGAATTCGTCCCTTAGAGACCGCTAGACCATTTACTAAACCGATCACAGTACCGCAGGCTATCATCAGAGGCACCACCAGGGGAATGGGAATGCCAGCTAAGGCAGCATAGCCACCGGCCAGCGAACAAACCGCCAGCGCCGAACCCACCGAGAGGTCAATCTGCCCTGAAACAATTACCATGGTCATTCCCACTGCGGCTATGACGGCATAGGCATTAGTCTCGAGAAGCAATCTAATGGATTGAGAGTTGAAGGTCAACCCCCCTGACCGATCATGAGTAAATAGAAAATTGGTGGTTAACGCCAGGAAAAAGCTCAAGAGTATTATAGCGATCAAGATGATAAGCTCACGTCCCCACCTAATGCGCATATTTGCTCCCTTAAGCGTGAATCACCCCTGTAGCCAAGCCCATGATTCTTTCTTTTGTGGCTTCGCTTCGATCCAGCTCGCCCACAATACGCCCTTGACGCATGATCAAGATACGGTCAGACATGCCCATGATCTCCGGCAGCTCCGAGGAGATCATGATGATGCCGATACCCTGCTTGGCAAGTTCGCTCATCAGGCGGTGGATCTCTGCCTTCGTCCCCACATCTATGCCCCGCGTCGGCTCATCCATGATGAGTACCTGGGGATGACTGGCCAGCCACCTGGCAACGACCACCTTCTGCTGGTTTCCCCCAGAGAGGTTAGCCACCTGCTGGTCTATGCTGGGCGTGCGGATGCTAAGCTTCTCCACATAATCTTCGGCCAACTTATCTTCCTTCCTGAGAGAGATGAACCCAGCACGACACAGGCTTTCCAAGATCGCCAAGGAGATGTTCTCCTTTACCTTCATGGGGGCGATGATCCCCTGATGGTGGCGGTCCTCCGGCAAGTAAGCCAGGCCCAAGGCAAGCGCCTCCCAGGGGCTCTTGATGGAAACCACCCGTCCGTTTATCTCGATCTCCCCCTCGTCCGGGGGGTCAATTCCGAAGATAGAAAGGGCCAGCTCCGTGCGTCCGGAGCCCACTAGGCCAGCCAGGCCCAATATCTCACCGCGGCGCACCTCCAAGTTGATGTCCCGGAAGAGCCCATCTTTACTCAAATTCCTTACCCGGAGGACCGGTTCGCCGATCTCTACCTCCTCCTTGGGGAAAAGCTGAGTCACAGTGCGCCCCACCATCATTTTGATCAACCGCTGGTGATCTACCTCCGCAACGGGATAGGTGCCAATGAGCTGCCCATCCCTCAGGACAGTTACCCGATCGGCCAGGGTGAAGACCTCGTCTATGCGGTGGGTGATGTAGATGATAGCCACGCCCTGGTCGCGCAAGCGACGGGCGATCCCAAAGAGGGCCTCGATCTCCCTCTGGGATAAGGGGGAGGTGGGCTCGTCCATGATGAGGACGCGTGCCTTCTGAGAGAGTGCCTTAGCAATCTCCACCATCTGTTGGTCGGCCACGCTCAGCTCCCCCGCCGGGGTATAGAGGTCTAAACTGACCCCCATGGAGCGGAGGATAGCCTCAGCCTCAGTGCGCATCCGTTTCCAATCAATCAGGCCCAGCCAACCACGTGTGGGCTGTCGCCCCATGAAGATGTTCTCCAGCACGCTGAGATCAGGGTAGAGGTTACTCTGCTGATGGATGGCAGCGATGCCTAGCTCCTGAGCATGACGGGGATTTAGAATGCGGACAACCTCTCCGTTATAGACGATCTCGCCAGCGTCAGGCTGGTAGACCCCAGCTGCAATCTTAATAAGCGT
>CAYQVA010000018.1:581-3901 GCA_964420815.1 uncultured Anaerolineae bacterium | reverse complement strand
CCGTTCTCACCCACTAAGGCATGTATCTCGCCGGGGCGGACACTGAAGTCGACCCCATCTAGGGCTTGCACACCGGGGAAGCTCTTCTTGATTCCTCGCAACTCCAAAATGCACTCTGACATAGCGCTCTCCTTCCGGCCAGGCGGTGAGGTTCTCGATTATGCCCCTCGAGCCCCACATGATTGGCGAATGACGAGCTTCGGCTGTAGGAGGACGTGTTCCACCTCCTGAACCCGGTCGAAGGCCTGAATGCGCTCGAGGAGCATCTCGGCAGCCATCCTCCCCATCTCGTATTTAGGGTAGGCGATAGTAGTAAGAGGGACCTCACAGAACTGGGCGAAGGGCATGTCGTCGAACCCCACGACGGCCACATCGTCTGGCACCCTCACCCCCTCCTGGCGCAGACGGTGGACGAAGCCGATAGCCAGCATGTCGTTGAGGGCGAAGATGGCGGAGGGCCTTTCGGACATGGATAGCCATCTTTCCGCGCCAAGCGCACCCCCATCAATGCGGTTATTACCCACCTCGAGGGCCCAATCCTCCCTAAACTGTAGCCCTGCCTCATCAAGGACCTGCCGGAAGCCCCCTATGCGATCCTGCTCGGCATTGTTGTG
The DNA here is from genome assembly GCA_964420815.1 of uncultured Anaerolineae bacterium. Classification (GTDB taxonomy): domain Bacteria; phylum Chloroflexota; class Anaerolineae; order CAYQVA01; family CAYQVA01; genus CAYQVA01. The sequence goes on along the minus strand of CAYQVA010000018.1, from coordinate 3,287 downwards.
AGGCTCCCCACTGCTGAGTGTGCCAATGCAGGTGTGTCCTAGTCCAACTAGGTGCTGGCCTGCTATACGGCCGCCTTTTACATCATCGACGGTGATGTAGTCCAAACGCGTATAACGGCGCCCCACCAGGATAATCGGTGTCCCTCCCGCTTTGATGGCTTCTAGGTGATCAAGGCTATGCATGGTGGGAGTAATGATGATCCCATCAACGTGGATCCTCCGGAAGCGCTCGATGAGCCTTTTCTCCAGCTCAAGCTGCCTCTTAGATTCGCTGATAATGGCAATGTAACTCTTCTCGTCAGCTATATCCTCAACCGCTTGAACGACAGGCACAAAGAAGGGATTGGAAAGCTCTAGGACCAAGCAAGCCAAGATGTTCGTCGGGGCACCCACCAGGCCCCGTGCCAATATATCGGGGACATAGCCAAGTTCCTCTGCTATCCGTAGCACACTAACCCGGGTCTCAAGGGAGATATGGCCCCTTCCGCTGAGGGCTCTAGAAACTGTAGAGGGCGAAACCCCCAATTTATTTGCTATGTCCTTCAGGGTGACAGGCATGTTCTGATTCCACTTCTAACCCAAAAGGGGACAAATTTGCGTTGCCCTTTACATCCGATCATAGGCACCAGGCACAACTGGGGGCGAGAAGACGGTCACCATTTTCAAAGGTTCATCCCCGGTAACGATCACGCGGTGCTCTACGCCCATAGGAATGAAGGTTGCGCTGCCTGGCTCTATCTCCTCCATATGATCGCCGAAGTCAATAGCGCCCCGCCCGGAGAGGACGAATATGATTTCCTCCTCCCTCTCGTGGACGTGAGGGCTCGGCTTCGACCCCGGGGGAAAGGTGGCTACCCCGAAGGCGAGGTTCTTGGCGTCGCTATTCAGCGGCCCGATGAGGTAGTTCCAATCGCGACCTGGCAGGTGATATACGTGACCATCTCGCTCGTGGACAGTGTACATGGTAGATCTCTCCTTCCCCATCAGGGGATACGCCCACCCGGGAACCGCTTCAAGAGCTCAGGGTCATGGGCTGGCACGATGATGTCCGCCTCCTTGCGGATGCGCTCCATAGCATCCAAGCACTCTGGAATGTTGTAGCTCAGGCCGATGGGATGGTTCTTCTCAATATTATCGTAGAGGAAGACAACATCGCTTGTGATGACAGCCACCCCCTTCTCAGTATTTATCTTGATTGCTTGGCAACAAGGGGTATGCCCGCCGGTCCAGAATACACCGATCCCGGGGACAATGTTATCTTCCACATCGTCGGCTAGATATAAACGGTCATTGGCCTCGCCTACCAAATAGGCGAGCACATCCCGTGGGAAGAAGTCAGTCACTAAATAGGGATGTCGAGGAGCTACAATCTCGATCCAACCCCGCCGGGAGATTACGAAGGTCGCGTTGGGGAACAGCGGGACGTTCGAAGCGTGGTCGTAGTGCAGATGAGTGAGGAAAACATAGTCCACATCCTCGGGCTTGACCCCGTTTTCCTTCAGCAACTTGGGGATATTCTCCTTTTCCATATCCATACGGAACATCCCCTTCTCGCCAAAAGTTCTGATGACGGATGGATTAATCTCATTCACATCACGGATTCCGGTATCAACGAGGATGGTCTTCCCTCCACCGCGTACAATCCAGAAGTAGAAGTAAAGGTTGATCCACTCATCCCAAGCTGAGAGGTAATATATCTCCGGGCCTGGGCACAGCTGCTCACAGTACTTGACTGCTTGAATGGTGTAGGTTGCCATTTCATCCCCCCTTCTCATATCATTGGAGATTGACTAAGAATCCCCCATCGACAACGAGTGTGGCTCCTGTCACGTAATCTGAGTCCTCGGAGGCAAAGAAAACCGCCGGCCCAGCGATGTCCTCTGGCTTGCCAAGCCGACGTAAGGGCGTACGGTTAACCATATATTCCCGTTTTTCAGGATTTGACAGATCTTCTTTGTTGATGTCTGTCTCAACGGTGCCCGGCAGGATAGCGTTGCAGGTAATGCCATATGGACCAAGAGCGATGGCCATGGACTTGGTCAGGGAATTGATGCCACCCTTTGCAGCACAGTAATGAGCTTGCTGGCTGCCGCCACCCAATGAGGAAATGGAACCAATATTAATGATACGGCCCTTAATACCTCGTTCCACCATCACCTTAGCCACCGCTTGCGAACAAAGGAAATAGCCCTTGAGGTTAACGTCTAACACGCGGTCCCAAAGCTCCTCCGAGATGGCTAGGAAGTCCTTAAAAGGACAGATTCCGGCGTTGTTGACCAAGATGTCAATGGTTCCAAAGGCATTGAGGGTGCTTTCAACCAGGAAAGCCACCGCCTTTGGATCGGAGACATCGGCCTTCACAGCGATGGCTTCGCTACCTGCCTCCCGGATACTTCGCACGACCTCTTGCGCTGCTTCATCGTGGCTTACATAGTTCACCACTACCTTGGCGCCCTCTTGCCCAAAACGGAGAGCAATCGCCCTTCCGATCCCCCTGGAGCTACCAGTAACAATGGCCACCTTACCTTTGAGCCGCATCTCGCTTCCCCCTGCTTACCTGGGAATACGCGCTGCACTTGAGTCGGCTGTTGAGCAAACGTTTGCGTAATATATTATACCATATATAGGCGCCACTGTCAAATTTGCTGTCAAAGGTGTTCCGTCAACGCTAAAACTCCCCAGCTTTGACAAAGCCAAAATTCCCCA
>CAYQVA010000018.1:0-571 GCA_964420815.1 uncultured Anaerolineae bacterium | reverse complement strand
TCCACTTTCCTATGATTTCGACTGCAACTGCATTGTAGACGTGGCTGACATCATGCAAGTGGCGAGCAAATGGCGTTGTCGGAAGGGAGAGGACGATTGCTATAACGACCGCTGCGACCTTAACAAAGACGGTGTTGTCAATGTCGTGGACATCATGCTGGTGGTAGCGCACTGGGGAGAGACCTGCCCGTGAGGGGGCGGTTTGAACCCCGAAATAGGCGAAAGGCCACGAAAGCGCGAGAGGCTTTCGTGGCCTCTGTTTTTTGGCTCCACACGATTCGGTTAGCTCATGACAAAGAAGAGGGGTGGAGGCAACCGCCTGAGAACTCGTCAGAGCAACTCCCGTAGAGAGGCCACGGGAGAACGGTAGCCAGCAGCGATCATTCGGGCCAATAGGGCGTCGCCTACCAGGCCCGTACTGCCTCAACCTCGGCCCGGGCTTCAGCTAGGTCAGCCGGCCCCAGCCGTAGAGGGATGCCTAGTTCCAAGAAACGCTGTCTCAACTCTAGTTCATGGATGTTCCGTCAACGCTAAAACTCCCCAGCTTTGACAAAGCCAAAATTCCCCAATT
>CAYQVA010000017.1:7043-14148 GCA_964420815.1 uncultured Anaerolineae bacterium | reverse complement strand
GCACGTTCATCAGGGTGGTCTTCCCGGCGCCGTTCTCGCCCAGGAGGGCGTGCACCTCCCCCGCCCTCACCTCGAAGTCTATATGGTCATTGGCCACCACCCCGGGGAAGCGCTTGGTGATCCCCTTCATCTCCACGACCGGTGTAAATCCTTGCCTCGGCTCCATCCCTCTCCCCCACTCACATAACACGTATCACGTGACACGTGATGCGTGATGAACAAGTATGCCAAAGGCAACCGCCTCCTCACCCTAGAACGGAAACTCGACACCAAACCTCCCCTTCGCCCTTCTCTTCAGCCCCTCTACGACCTCATAGGACTTCTCTAAAATCTCCTCCTCATCAACCGTCTTGACCTCTCTTCCCTCCATCACAACTTTGCCGTCTATGAGCACGGTGTCAACGTCGTTGCAATTGGCGCAGTATACCAGCGAGCCTACGGGGTCGTGCACGGGAGCTATGTGGGGCTTCTCCATGTCCACGATGGTTATGTCCGCCTTCTTGCCCGCCTCAAGTGAGCCTATTTCGTCCTCCAGCCCGAGGGCCTTGGCACCGTTTATGGTGGCCATCTCCAGCACCTGCTGGGCGGTTATCACCGCCGGATCCAGCTTGCTCACCTTGTGCAGACAGGCGGCGAACTTCATCGTCTGGATGATGTCCTGACAGTTGTTGCTGGCCGGGCCATCTGTCCCCAAAGCCACATTTACGCCAGCGGCCAGCATCTCCGGCACGGGCGCCACACCCGAGCCCATGTACATGTTGCTCACCGGGTTGTGAACCACATGCGCTCCTGCCTTCGCAAGATAGCCTATCTCTTCTTGGGAAACCCACACCCCGTGTATGGCGTGGTAGCGCGGGCTCAGGATCCCGAGCTCCTGTAGGAGCTCGACATCGCTCTTGCCGTGGAACCTCCGGTTCAGCTCCTGGTCCTCTTTGGATTCGCCCGTATGGGTATGATAGACCACGCCGTATTCATCCGAAAGCTCCTTAGCCTTGAGGAGGAACTCCCTTGTGGCGAAGCAGGGGTGCATTGGAGCGACGCCCACCATTATCCTCCCATCCGCTGCGCCATGCCACTCCCTGATGAGCCTCTCGGTATCCTGGAGGATTTGGTCGGGGTCTTCGAGGAGCTCTTCCTTGGCGTTCACCACGTAGCCTCCCCTCGGCACGCACCCCCTGACGCCGGCCTCGACCATGGCCCTGAGGACGGCATCGAAATACCTGCCGTAGTGGTTATCAACGATGCAGGTGACGCCGGACTTTATGTTCTCCAGGCAGCCCAGCAATGCCCCCACATAAACATCGTCCTCCTCAAAGCTGAGGAGCATCGGATGGATCGCTCTTTTGAGCCATTCGAGCAGGACCATATCAACCGCCAAGTTGCGGAGCAGGACCTGGAACATATGCGTGTGGGCGTTAACGAAGCCGGGGAAGGCGACCTTGCCCTTCGCGTCAATCACCTTCTCCGCCTTGTACTTTTGCTCAGCTTCCTCCCTCCCGCCCACGAATTCTATCCTGTCCCCGCTTACGACTATCGCTCCATCTTTGATTATCCTCCTGGCCCCATCCATGGTAACCACGGTTCCGCCCCTTACGATGAGGTCGGCCATTGCTTCCTCCCGATGTTACAAAGTGACAGAGGGGTCTAAGGGGTCTAGAAGGGTCCCTTTAGACCCCCTAACCCCCCTTAGACCCTCTTAAATGGAGTTCGGCAACCCCTGTCCCCTTAGGGGCCGCCAGTATCTATCTCGCCGGCGATGATCTTTTGCTCCAGCTCTTTAACCTCTGCGATCACATCCTCTGGGACGACGGGGTTAATGGGGGCCAGTACGAGCCCCTTGTTGGCCATATCGGCCCAGTAGGTCTTGCCCCCCTTGATCCCAGCTTTGTAGTCCTCGATCCACCGCTCGTAGATGGCGTCCCAGCGCCAGACGCCACTGGTGAGGACCAACTCCGGCGCCAGCTCGCTTATGTCGCAACCGTTCCCGAGGATGAAGACCCCCTTCTCCTTGCATCCGGCGACGGTTCCCAGGACCACACCGTCACCCATAGTGGCGATGACATCAACGCCGGCATCGGCCAGGCTGATGGCCGTCTCTTTGGCCCCGGCGACATCGTGGAAGTGCCCAGTGTAGACCACCCTTATCTCGATGTCGGGGTTGACGGACTTGGCTCCCAGCTCATAGCCCTTGGCGAAGCGAGCCAGCTCCGCCACCTCCAGGCCAGCGATGTAGCCTATCTTGCCGGTCTTGCTCATCTTGGCGGCCAGGAACCCTTCGAGGTACCCCGTCTGGTCCGTTCGCACGTCGTTGAAGGAGAAGTTGGGCCCGCTCTCCCACCCAGCGGTTATCAAGAAGCTGATGTCTGGATAGCCGGGGGCGACCTCTTTTATGGGCTCCTGGAACTGGAAGCCATGGCCGATAATCAAATCATAGCCCTTCTCCCCATAGAACCTGAGGGCCGGTACGATGTCCACTGCGTCGTAAACCCCTTCCACCCAGGCGATCTCGATCTCTGGCCCCAGCTTCCCCTTGAGCCTCATGAAGGACCTGTAGCCGGCCTGGTTCCAGGCCATATCGTCTATCCTGCCGGGGAGTATCATGGCCACCTTAAGCACCTTCGGTGGAGCCGGTGTGGGCGTTGGCGGGATGGGAGTGGGCGTCGGTGCTGGAGCGCAGGCCCCGCTGAGAGCAGCAAAGAGCATCACAGCGGCTAGGAAAGCCCACAGCTTCTTGCTCTTGAACATCTTCACCCCTCCTTACACCATTAATGTTCTAAAAGCCATAGTTCCCCGAGCTCCCACCTCCTTTCAGGAAAAGCGCCTTGGGCATATATTCTACCACGGAAAATCCTCCCCTGTCAAATAGGGGATTGTTCGGCATAGGGTTGCCTGATCGCCGCCAGCCCGGCGAGCCAGCCGTTTGCACTTGCATAATTTACAATTCTATGCTATACTTATACCAGACTGTGCCTTGGGAAAGTGGGCGATACCCACTTTTCTTTTCAATTAGAGGATCATGATTGCGATGAAGAACGATTTTCTCCTAGCCATTACTCAGCTGTGTTCTGAGCGGAACCTCCCCAGGGAGGTGATCATCGAGGCTATTGAAGCGGCTTTGATCTCAGCCTACAAGCGCAACTTCGGCGCGGCTCGGAACATCAGCGTTAAGATAGATCCCTCCTCCGGCGAGGCTAAGGTCTATGCCGAGAAGGAGGTTGTGGAGGAGGTGCAAGACGAGCGGTCGCAGATATCCCTGGCCGAGGCCAGGAAGATAGACGAGAACGCCGAGGTGGGCGGGACGGTCACTATCGAGACGACCCCCCATGACTTCGGGCGTATCGCCGCCCAGACGGCCAAACAGGTGATCCTACAGCGCATCCGCGAGGCTGAGCGCGACGCCCTCTATGCGGCATATGCCGATCGCGAGGGGGAGATAGTAAGCGGGACCATACAGGGCATAAATTCCCAGGTCATCACCCTCAACCTCGGCAAGGCAGAGGCCATCTTGCCCCGCAGCGAGCAGATACCGACCGAGCGTTATCGCCTTAATCAGCGCATAAGGGCCTATGTCCTTGAGGTACGTAAATCCAATCGGGGCCCCCGCATCATCGTCTCCCGAACCCATCGGAACATGCTGCGTCGCCTCCTCGAGCTGGAAGTCCCTGAGATCTTCAACGGCGCAGTGGAGATCAAGGCCATCGCCAGGGAGGCCGGTTTCCGCTCTAAAGTGGCGGTGGCTGCCGTACAGGAGGGGATAGACCCCGTCGGTTCATGCGTTGGGATACGCGGTGTCAGGATACAGAGCATCGTCAATGAGCTGAACGGGGAGAAGATAGATGTGGTGGAGTGGAGCCCGGATACAGCTACTTTCGTCGCCAATGCATTGAGCCCAGCTAAGGTCATCGAGGTCGAGCTCCGGAAGGACAAAGGGGGTAAGACGGCCATCGTGGTGGTGCCCGATGACCAGCTATCCCTGGCCATTGGCCGGGAGGGACAGAACGCACGGCTGGCGGCCAAGCTGACCGGCTGGCGCATTGACATCAAGAGCGCCAGCGAGATGGAGGAACTCCGGCGCGAGGAGGCTGAGCTGGCGGAGGCCGCTCCTGAAGAGGAGATCGAGGAAGCCGAAGCCGTTGTGGCCGGCGTTTACGATATGCCCCTCAAGGAGTTGGGTCTGTCGGCCCGGGTCTGCAATTGCCTTGAGAGGGCAGGCATAGAGAAAGTGGGCCAGGTGCTGGAAAAGAGCGAAGAGGAACTGCTGGCCATAAAGGGCTTTGGCGTTAAGTCCCTGGCGGAGTTGCAGGAGAAGCTAAAGGCATTCGCCCCAACTGAGGTAAAGGGGATAGAGCCGACCCCCGTTGTGGAGGAGATAGAGTTTGCTCCCCCTGAGGTGACCGAGGAGGCGAAGGCGGAGGAGATAGAAGAGCATCCGGAATATGAGGAGTTTGAGGAGGAATGGGAAGAGGAGGAAGAGGAGTACCTCGAGCGCAAGGCCAGGAGGAAGCGACAGCTTAAGCGAACCCTCATCTATGACGAGGAGTTAGGTGAGGTTGTAATTAGACGGAGACATAAGCCTAGGCGAGGCGGTGCTGAGTGGGAAGAAGAGATCGAGATGTGGGAAGGGTAGCATCGAGGTTATAGGGGTATTCGTATGCGTCGCAGGCATGTGCCGCAACGGACCTGTGTCGGTTGCAGAAAGGTCAGGCCTAAGCGGGAGTTGATACGGATCGTCCGCACGCCGACAGGCGAGGTCGAGATAGATGAGACAGGCAAGAGGTCTGGCCGAGGGGCCTATCTCTGTCGAAACCGGAGGTGCTGGGAGATAGCCCTGGCTAAGGGGAGCTTGGAACACGCCTTAAAGACGGTGATCAAACCTGCAGAGCTATCGGCCTTGCAAGAGTATGGCAGGGCCTTGCCGGACGTGGGCGAGGACCAATGAGCAAAGTAGCAATCGCCCAATCATACGGAGAGACGAGGGATGCGACAAGGCGATATCTTTGGGGGGATAGCGATGGTTGATTGACGGTAGAGAACCGCAAGGTACCCCATCTCTTTCCCCTCCTACCAAAGGCCAGTGCCTCTCCAGGGAACGGCGCTGGTGCCCTCAAGCTTATCCCTCTCTTGATACACTTCATAAATCCAATCCTTAATCATCCAGCCGATAGGGGCGAGCTCAGTCATCACTCCCACCGTTAAGAGAACGCAAGATATTTTGCGTAACCAGGAGTGCACGCTCCAGCTTGAATGGTCTCGCTGTAGTGGACTTGCACTGGCTAATCCTATGAGGTTGTCCGCTCACATGCCTGTTATCCTAATTATGGGAAGGGGGGAGGTATCATGGGTAAGAAAAAGCCTAAGACTAAGAAAGGACGCAGGATCGCCGCTCCAAAGCGTAAGGTTATCGAAGTGCCTGACGTCATAACCGTGCGGGAACTGGCCGACTTGATGGAGGTCAGCCCCATTGATGTTATCAAGACATTGATGGAGGATGGCATCATAGCCAGTATCAATCAATTGATAGATTACGAGACCGCAACCATCGTGGCCGAGGATATGGGTTTTCGGGTGAAGGAGAAAGCTCCACCTCCCCCAGAAGCCGTCCCCCTTCCCGAGAAGCCGCCGGAGGAGGCCGAATTGCCCCTCCGCCCTCCAGTGGTGACGGTGATGGGGCACGTGAACCATGGCAAGACCTCCCTTCTGGATGTGATCCGGCGGACAAACGTGGTTGCTGGGGAAGCAGGGGGGATCACGCAGCACATAGGTGCCTATCAAGTGGAGACGAAGGGCAAGAGGATCACCTTTATAGACACCCCGGGCCATGAGGCCTTCACGGCCATGCGGGCACGAGGAGCCCAGGTCACCGATATCGCCGTCCTGGTCATCGCCGCTGACGATGGGGTGATGCCACAGACCATCGAGGCGATTGACCATGCCCGGGCCGCCCAGGTCCCTATAATCGTCGCCCTGAACAAGATGGATAAGGACAACGCCGACCCTGAGAGGGTAAAGAAGCAATTGGCCGATATAGGCTTGCCTGTCGAGGAATGGGGCGGTGATGTCATCTGTGTCCCTGTCTCAGCGAAGGAGCAAACCGGAATTGACGACCTCCTGGAGGCGATCCTTTTGGTGGCAGAGATGTCGGAGCTACGGGCCGACCCCAACCGCCCCGCCGTTGGGACTGTGATCGAAGGGAGTCTCGACAGAAACAGGGGGCCTATGGCCACCGTCCTGGTGCAGGAAGGGACCCTTAAGCTTGGCGATAACATTGTGGTGGGCGACATCTACGGCAAGGTGAGGGCTATGTTCGACGATGAATGGAGGCGGGTCAAGAGGGCTGGCCCATCCACGCCGGTTGCCGTCTTGGGGCTTCCCGCCGTCCCGCGAGCTGGCGAGCCCTTCGAGGTCGTCCCCGACGAGAGTAGCGCCCGTGCCTTGGCCGCCAAGCGAGCAGAGGAAAGGCGCCAAGCCGCCCCAACACCCCCCAGCCTCGTCAGCCTCGATGATCTATACGCCCGGATCCAGGCAGGGAAGGTGAAAGAACTAAACATAATCCTTAAAGTGGATGTCCAAGGCGCCATCGAACCCGTCAGGGAATCCCTGGAGAAGCTGAGCACCGAGGAATTGAAGGTGAAGTTCATCCGCCAGGCGACGGGCAACATCACCGAATCGGATATAATGTTAGCCGTCGCCTCCCAGGCCATCGTCATCGGTTTCAATGTCCAGGCAGACCCGGCTGCCCGCATCATGGCTCAGGCGGAGGGGGTTGACGTTCGTTTATATAATGTTATCTACGAGCTGATCGAAGATATGGAAAAGGCCATGAAGGGGCTCCTCGAGCCGAAATACGAGGAGGTGGTCATCGGCCATGCCGAGGTTAAGGCTATCTTCAACATCCCTCGTAAGGGGAAGGTAGCCGGTTTATACGTCAGCGACGGCAAGGTGACGCGCGACGCCCTGGCCAGGATCATCCGGGGCGAGGGGGAGGTGGTCTATGAGGGCCAGATCTCCTCGTTAAAGCGCTTCGCCGAGGACGTGAAGGAGGTAAATGCGGGCTACGAGTGCGGCCTCGGGCTGGAAGGCTTCGAGGACTTTAAAGAGGGCGATA
>CAYQVA010000017.1:0-6943 GCA_964420815.1 uncultured Anaerolineae bacterium | reverse complement strand
ATGACTACTCGTCGTCAGAGAAGGATCAGCGAGCTCATTCACCGGGAGATAAGCAACCTTCTGGAGAGCAAGATGAGGGACCCACGCCTCTCTCTGGTGACCGTCATCGCCGTGGAGACCAGTCCCGATCTGCGCCATGCCCACGTTTACATCAGCGCCATGGGTACGGAGGCGGAGCGGAGGGAGGCCTTAGAGAGCCTGGTCCACGCCGCCGGCTTCCTCCGCCATGAGCTGGGAGCGCACCTCTCCTTGCGTTACGTGCCCGAGCTGACCTTCCACTTAGACGAGTCACTGGAGCGAGGCGCTCGCATTATCCAGTTATTGCAGGAGATAGAGAGGGAACAAGGCGGCGATGAGGGAGGGGATGGGCAGCAGGGGGCATCCTAAACCTATCTCCGGCATCCTGAACATTAATAAGCCAGCGGGGATGACCTCCCACGATGTGGTGGCTGCCGTGCGACGGATCACAGGGGAAAAGCGGGTGGGGCATGCTGGCACCCTGGATCCCATGGCCACAGGGGTCCTCCTGGTCTGCCTTGGACAGGCGACGAGGGTGACGGAGTATCTGATGGATGCGCCGAAACGCTATCGCGCTGGGATCGTTTTGGGGATCGCCACCGACACCTACGACGCCGAAGGGCGTGTAACTCACCGAAGCCCCAGTGTCTCTTTCACCCGCGCCCAGATAGAGGAGGCTCTATCATCCTTCTTCGGCAGGATAGAGCAAGTGCCACCCCTTTACTCAGCGATAAAACACCAAGGGGTGCCCCTCTACAAGCTGGCTCGGCGGGGGATCTCTGTTGAGAGGAAGCCTCGCCTTGTCGAGATATATGATATCGAGCTGATAGACTGGTCTTCCCCCTTGCTTACGATTGAAGTTGAGTGTTCCAAAGGCACTTATATCCGGTCCCTGGCTCACGATTTGGGCGAGAAGCTTGGCTGCGGGGCTCACCTCCGGGAGCTTGTTCGCTTGGCCAGTGGGCACTTTACCCTCGAGGATGCGTTGACGCTGGAGGAGTTCGCCGAAAGCTTCTCCCAGGGGCGCTGGCGAGATCTTCTCCATCCCCTCGACGAAGCGCTGTTTGGCTTCGACGCTGTGGTCGTTGACAGGGATGCCGAATACAGGATCAGGCATGGGCAGCAGATAGAATGGGATGGGCCGGTCTCGACCCCCCTCTGCCGTGCCTATTCCCAGGCAGGGGAGCTCATCGGCCTTTTAGAGCGCGACCCCAGAACGGGTCTATGGCAGCCCAGGAAGGTGTTTGCCAACTGAAAGATGCGGATAACTGATAATCTGGCGCAGGCGGCTACAGAACGCGAAGTTATACTTTCCATCGGCGCCTTCGATGGCGTCCATTTGGGGCATCAATACCTGATAAAGCGCCTGGTCCAACGAGCAAAGGAAACGGAAAGCCTCAGTGCGGTTATCACCTTCCATCCCCATCCCCGCATGGTGCTCTATCCAGAGGAGCCGACCCTATACCTGACGACGCCTCAAGAGAAAGCGGATCTTTTGGAGGGGCTGGGCCTCGACCTCTTGGTCGTCTTGCCCTTCACCCCGGAGCTGGCTCGCACCTCAGCGCGGGATTTCATCCGCTCGATATGCGATCACCTGCGGATAAGGGAGCTTTGGGTGGCCTCAGGCTTCGCCCTCGGCCACAATCGCGAGGGAGACGTGGCCTATCTCCGCCAATTGGGTCGCCAGATGGGCTTCGATATAGTGGTGCTCGAGCCCCTGGGCCTCGGTGGCGAGGTGGTCAGCAGCAGTCGGATTCGCTCCCTCGTGATGGAAGGGAAGGTGGAGGAAGCGGCGAGGCTATTGGGGCGGTATCCCAGCCTCATTGGGCGGGTCGTCGTTGGCGCTCAGCGGGGCAAGCGAATGGGGTTCCCCACGGCCAACCTGGCCCTTGACAAAGATCAGCTCATCCCTGCCAACGGCGTCTATGCCGTTCGCGTCCATATGGGGGCGGAGAATAACGACGGCGTGGCCAACATCGGCGTGCGCCCCACCTTCGACGGTGGGGCACGGACCGTCGAGGCCCACATCCTCGACTTCGAGGGGGAGCTATATGGGACGGAACTGAGGCTGGAATTCGTGAAACGCCTCCGCCCTGAACGGCGTTATGCCAGCGTCGATCAGCTCATCGCTCAGATCAAGCAGGATGTGGAGGAGGCGCGTGCCATCCTAAATGGCCTTAGAAAGCTTGAGGGGGGATGATGGAAGACAGACTATCCAGGCTTGAGGAAGGGCAAATCCATCTTAGGGAACAAGTTGCCAGGCTGAATGGCGAACTTGCGCAGATAAGCAAGCGGCTGGAGGGGATAGAAGCCGAGATTATGGAGTTACGCGCCGAGATCATGGAGTTGCGCGGCCGGTTCTGGTGGGTCATAGGCATACTCCTCTCCATGTGGGTCACGATAATCCTTACCATCCTGAGGACAAGGCCATGAAGAGATTTGAGGAAATCGAGCATACAGCCGACTTGGCCATGAGGGCCTATGGGCGGGATATGAAGGAACTCTTCGTCAACGCCGCCTACGGCATGTTCAGCCTCATGGCTGATCTGGAGGGGCTCACCCCCACGGTGACCCGCGAGGTGCGCTTAGAGGCCCCTGACCAAGAAGCCCTGCTGGTGGATTGGCTGAACGAACTGCTTTACCTCAACGAAGTAGAGGAGGAGGTCTACTGCAGCTTCGAGATCCATTCCCTCTCCCCAACCGAGATTTCGGCCACCGTGGGGGGAGATAAAGCGGGTGAGGTGACCAAGGTCATCAAAGCCGCCACCTTCCACGACCTGGAGATTACAAGGACTGAGGATGGATACATCGCCACAATCACTTTCGATGTTTGATGAGCCCAGGAGGGGTAAATGTGTGCAATAAAGTTGGTGGAGCATTTTGACCCAACGGCAGATTTTGTGCTATTCCCGGGGGATTGTTTGGAGCTGTTGCCTCGCATTCCGGACGAATTCGTCAAATTGGTCGTAACTTCCCCTCCTTACAATCTGGGCAAACCCTACGAGAAGCGGCTTCGGATGGACGAATATCTGCAGCAGCAACGACAGGTCATTGAACAATGTGTCCGCGTCCTTTCCCCACAGGGAAGCATATGCTGGCAGGTGGGTAATTACGTGGAAAGGGGGGAAATTGTCCCGCTCGACACCGTTCTTTATCCCATATTCGCCTCATTAGGGTTAAAGCTCCGTAATCGCATCGTTTGGCACTACGAGCACGGATTACATGCTAGGAAGCGTTTCTCTGGCCGGTATGAGGTAATCCTTTGGTTTACCAAAGGGGATGATTACACATTTAACTTGGACGCTGTTCGGGTGCCACAAAAATATCCGCGCAAGAAATACTACAAGGGGCCGAAAAGAGGGCAATATTCCTCCCATCCTTTGGGCAAGAATCCAGGGGATGTCTGGATAATCCCAAACGTTAAAGCTCAACATGTGGAAAAGACTATCCATCCTTGCCAGTTTCCTGTCGAGCTTATTGAGAGGCTTGTCCTCGCGTTAACAAACGAGGGAGACTGGGTGCTTGATCCGTTCATTGGTGTGGGCACTACAGCCATTGCAGCTTTAATGCATAATCGCCGGGCCATTGGGGCAGAAATTGTCCCTGAGTATGTCCAAGTGGCCAAAGAGCGAATCAGATTGGGAGAGAAAGGCAAACTCCGTATTAGGCCAATGGAGAGGCCTGTCTACGATCCAAATGCACCGGGAATAAATATCCCACCTAAATTAGTGAAATTAGGGAGCGCTCCACGCCAACTTCATCTTCTGGAAACTTCAGAGGAATATCAAGCAACCAAAGAGGGAAAAGATGAAGATAGTGTATGAATATTCACACCTCGGTGGAAGCGAGATACTTCAAGTGCGCTACCCGGAAATAAATCAAGAAATCTATGAGGTTATCGCAAGCGTCACCGCCGTGAGGACTAAAATCAGCCGGGAGAGAACACGCAAGGGCAAATTGCTTTACGCTCCCACAGATATGAACCAGCAATTCAAAAGGGCTTTTAGAGCGCGAGGTTTCCGCGAGCTACGTGATAAATACACTATCACCATCCCAAATAGTGATGTGGAAATTCCGGGCGCCTTTAAGCAGATCGACTTCGTTAAAGAAAGGGTGCTAGTGGAAGTACAGTTTGGGAAGTATGCTTTTATGTTCTATGATCTGGCAAAGTTTCAGTATTTCTTCAACGAGAGCAAGGCCGACGTAGGTGTAGAAATCGTTCCCTGCCATGCTTTTAAGAAGCAGATGTCCACCGGTGTATCTTATGGCGAACAACTAATTTACGATATTGAGCGGCTAAAGCGGCACTTTCCAGCAGTGCCGGTTAAGGTAATATTGATAGATGCAAATGGATGAATTTCGATTGTTTATATGTTCACTTCTCCGGTGGCGAAATGGCCCTTTCCTCGGAGATCATGAGCGAGTTACGGAGCCGATTGCGATGAGCAAAATGCATCCCTTAGAAGAGATGGTGATACGCTTGGCTGCTCAAATGGAGCCGCAGGCTTCTCTCGCTGCACAGTGCTCTGATGAACGACTGACGCGGTGGATCGAGTTTCATGGGCTAAAGGGAGCTAATATCCACATTACCGTTGCCCGCCAGGCAGCATTGAGCTTGCTCCTCAAAGCCCTGATCTGCCAAATCGTTTCACCGGGAGCATTGCCTGACCCCGCACCGGCGAACGAGATTCTAGCGAAGGTAGGTGAGGTTTGTAAATACCTCGGTTGGGGCCACTTACCAGCTTCCTACTTGGATAGCTTAGCCCTTGAAACAGGTGCTTCGATTGATATGCCGACTGTGGCGCATCTGTTAACCATTTTGCAGAGGGAGTCTCAGGACGACGTTATCGGCGACGTCTACGCTACGTTGATCCCACAGGATGCCAGGCGCACCCTAGGACAGTTCTGGACGCCGGTGCACATCGCCGAATTGATGACCCATTGGGCAATCCAGAAGCCCAATGACCGTGTATTGGATCCGGCTTTTGGTTCTGGCGTCTTCCTGTTAACCGCTATAAAGCGTCTCCTTGACTTGGGGCAATCAAGCCCGACCGCCACGCAGCAGGTTGCAGGCATTGAGCTCAGCCCTCTGGCCTTTGAGATGGGAGTGGTGAACGTCCTCCTGCGCTATCCCCAAGCGCGACCATCGCTGCGATTGGGCGATTTTCTCGTGCCTCAACGAGCGCCGATGTCGGTACTGAGGGAATCCTCTGTAGCTTATGATATAGAAACCTTCCAACCCCCATTGCCAGGGCTGGAACCTTCCACTCCGACAGCATTTCCGGATCTCTTCGACATCATTGTGTGCAACCCCCCATATACACGACACCATCACCTGCCTGAAGCATACAAGGCAGAGTGGGTTAAGGGGGTGGAACAGCAATTTGGCCTACGCCTTAGCCGCTTCTCTAGCCTATTCGCCTATTTCTTTGTGCAGGCAGCTCGGATGCTAAAGCCATCGGGGAGAATGGCTTTTATCACCCCAGCCGTGGTCTTCGAGGCGAGCTATAGTCGTCAGGTGAAAGCTTTCATCCAGCGCCAATTGCGCCTGCATGCCATCATTACCTTCGATGAAGCATTGTCTGTCTTTGAGGGCGTGGACACCGCTGCCTGCATAACTCTGCTCGAAGGACCACAGGCTCCTCGCCGCGACCAAGTGACCCTTATTCACGTTTCGCAGTGGCCAGGAACGCAAACACTGCTGGATGTCCTGGCGTCTGATAGCGCAGCCACTTATCCGTGGGGAAGCGTTCACTCCGTTGCTCTCACCGACCTCCAACCACGTCGCAAATGGACCGTAATCACACGAGAGGCTGGCCGCTTTGCCGATGACCGCTTCGTGCCCCTGGGACAACTTGCTCGGGTAATGCGCGGCATTGCTACCGGTGCCAATGATTTCTTCGTTCTCTCCGATGCGGAAGTTGAAGCGTGGGGATTAAACCCCGCCTCTCTACGTCCGGTTTTGACTAAAACCCGTGAGGCACCTGGCTACGTCTTCGACCGAGATGACTTTGAGCGGCTTGGGCGTGAGGGCAAGAAGCGTTGGCTATTGTATTTGTCGGGTCCATTGGGAACGGATACACCCGAAGCACGATATATCCGTCATGGTGAGCAACTCGGGCTTCACCAACGCAGTCTGGTGCAGAAACGAGCGCGGTGGTACGAGATGGAGCGGCGTGACCCGGCTCCTATTTACTTCACTTACTTGAGCCGCAAGAAGTCTCGGTTTATTTACAACCGTGCTGGCGTGTTGGCTCTCAATGTTTTCCTTTACATTTATCCAGACCAGCGCATTGTTGAGGATGAAATAGCCTTGAAAGCCCTGCTGGCCATCCTCAATTCGCTCGTATCCAAGGATGCACTCCGACGCGTCGGGCGTACCTACGGTGGCGACACCATCAAGCTAGAGCCACGGGAGATGGACCAGTTGCCAGTATTAAACCCATTGGCCCTTGAGGAAGTCGTCCGCAATCGCCTAGCCGACCTATTTGATAAGTTATGTGCTGCTAAATCGGATGATGTGAAGGAAAAGATTCGTCAGGCAATAGACGAAACGGTCGCTGGAGTGGAGATGCTTCGCGCTTCATCATCGCGGTCTGATGAGCCTTGACCTCGATAAGCGATAGAGCGAAGCAAGTGAGGAGCCAAAGGAGGAAAAGAATGGTTACTAAAAAGGATATAAAGCGCATCGCCGATTACCTCTACGAGATACCGAAGAGCTTTCGCGATGACATGCGGGTGCCGGCCCGCATCTATGCCGACGAGGAGCTTCTGGAAGCGACCTTTAGGGATCGCACCCTGGAGCAGCTCGTTAACACCGCCGCATTGCCGGGGGTGGTCAAGCACGTCTTGGTTATGCCTGACGCCCATCAGGGCTACGGCCCACCCATCGGAGGGGTGATCGCCACCCGCTACCCCGACGGCA
>CAYQVA010000016.1:0-14200 GCA_964420815.1 uncultured Anaerolineae bacterium | reverse complement strand
TGGCCGCTCACCGCCGGATTGAAGAAGAGCGCCATGGGTTTCGTGCCATACTGATTGAGGTCGCAGGAGGGACGGTTAGCCATGGCCAGGATACCCCCGCTCCTGGGGTCCATGACGATGATCGTGCCCCCTTTGGCCCCGCATCGGGAGATGGCCTCCTCCAGCTCCCTCTCCACCATATATTGGACGACCCTGTCAACGGTCAAGACGAGGTCGCAGCCATCACGAGTGGGGGCGAGCCTGAGGGTATCAATGGTTGATACCCCCTCCCAGAACCCCCGTAGCCCTTTCAGAAGCCCATCGTAATATCCCTCTACCCCAGAGTGAGCCTTACGCTCCTCATTGACGAAGCTGATCAATTGAGCGGCGAGTTCCCTTTCCGGATAATAGCGCTTTGGCTTGGGATCCAGGGTGATACCATCCAACTTTAATGACTTGATGGCCTCGCCAGCGGACCAGGTGATGCGGCGCGCCAGTTGAACATACGTCGCCTTCCTGTTGCTGATCTGCTGGTAGAGCTGCTGGGGGGATTTGCCGAGGATCGGTGCCAGCTTGCTCGCCACCTCCCAGGGGTCTTCGATCACGTTGGGGGCGGCAGATACCTCGTATTCGAAGATATCTAGGGCCAGGATATAACCATTACGGTCCCGGATGGTGCCGCGGCGAGGGTAGATGGCCGTCCCTTGGCTGCTCTTGGTCTCTACCTGGATGAGTCTATCGCGCTGCAGAACCTGCCAGCGGGCCAGTTGGCCGACGAGGACCAATGCGCAGCCGATGAGGGCGGCGGATAGAAAGGCGAGTCGCCGATGGGGCTGTGACTCGGCTATGTCCATCCTCCAGTTCCTTCCGTGCAGGGCTAAAGGATTCTGTGTAGTCAGCCTGCCAATTTGCTCGACAGAACCCTAAGGCGCTGCCTTCGCTTCGACGGGTCGGGGCCGCATCCTCACCCAGGCATTAAATTGGGAAATCACATCACCCCACCAACGAGATAAGGCTGAAGTGACCCTGCCGAAGGAGGTCTTAAGCTTATCCCCCTCCATAGGGGTAGCAGTCAGCTCCCCCGGACTCATCAGATCCTCCGGCGCGGGCAGGTATACGACCTCCGAGAGGGGGCCTAATCCCATCTCCCTCGCCCTCTTCATGATGCGGGGCAGCGCTTCCCATTCAGCTATCTGACGGGACAACTCCGCGTTCTCCCGCTGGATACGTGCCTTCTCCGCTTCTAACTCTCGGATCCTAGACACGGTGATGTTAACCTGGCTGGATTGAACCAGATGGAGTAAGCTAATCAGGGCTAGCAGGACGAGGATCAGGATAAGGGGATGCGACTTCCTGGTGCCCCGGCGAACTTTAAGGAAAGACATTCGGCTAGTGGGCATAGCTCCCCCTAAATTCGGGATGCCACCCGCAGCCTTGCGCTTCGGCTACGGGGATTGGCCTTGACCTCTTCGGCCGATGGCCTGATGGGCCTTTTGGTCACGATTTCCAGTGTCGGCTTGTGACCGCAGATGCATACAGGGATGCCGGGCGGGCAAATGCAACCTCGTGCCTCGTCCCGGAAGAACCTCTTGACGATGCGGTCCTCAAGGGAATGAAAGGATATGACAACTAAGCGGCCCCCAGGGGCGAGGATCTCCACCGCCTGGGGCAAAGCCTTAGCTAGGTTCTCCAGCTCATCGTTCACGGCGATGCGCAGGGCCTGAAAGGTTTTGGTGGCGGGGTGAATCTTCCCTCGTCGTGGCACTGCCCTTCGCACCACCTCGGCCAGCTCCCTCGTAGTGGTCAGGGGGCGATGGGACACGATAGCTCTGGCGATGCGCCTCGCCTGGCGCTCCTCGCCATACCGCAGCAGTATCTCAGCCAATTCCTCCTCAGGGAGGCAATTGACCAGGTCAGCAGCCGTCTGCTCGCCCTCGAGATCGAAGCGCATGTCGAGGGGGCCTTCACGTTGGAAGGAGAATCCACGTTCGCCTTGCTCCAGCTGGAAGGATGATATCCCTAGATCGAAGAGGATACCATCAACGGGATGGAAATCGTGCCTCTCCACGATCTCCATTAAATTGGCGAAATTGGCGTTCACCAAGGTGAATCTAGAGGTATAATCCCGAAGCCTCTCAGCAGCTATCTCGATAGCCAGGGGGTCAATGTCAATGCCTAATAGCTGGCCATCAGGGCTTGATAGCTCCAGTATGCCTCGCGCGTGCCCTCCCCCACCCACGGTGCAATCAATATAACGCCCACCGGGCCTGGGCTGAAGCCCGGCTAACGCCTCTTGATAAAGAACTGGGATGTGGATCGGCTCACTAGGCATCCAATATCTAAATCCCCAACTCGCTTAGTTGCTCAGCAAAGGCGGCGCTCTCCTTCTCTATCCTGGCCGTGACCTCCCGCCATCTCTCCTTGCTCCAGATCTCCAGGCGGCTGTTGAGCCCGATGACGACGACATCGCTCTCTATGGCCGCATGTTCCCGGAGGGGAGCCGGCAGGAGGATTCTACCTTGCTTGTCGAGCTTGCACTCCGCTCCCGAAAACATCATGCGGTTGAAGTAACGGGCGTTTCTTTGGGCTAAGGGGAGCTTGACGAGTTTTTTCGCCAGGGCTTTCCACTCGGCGATGGGGTAGACGAAAAGGCATCCATCCAAGCCTCTGGTGACGAATACCCCATCAGCCAACTCAGCGCGAAACTTGACAGGGATGGTTAACCTCCCCTTCTCATCTACTGTGTGCTCGAATTCGCCTGAGAACACCGCCTTTCTCCACTTCTCTCGCTTCTTAAGCGAAAAATTGCACAGTTGTAACGATAATTCCCCACAAAAAACCACTTTCTACCATTATACACCATTTATTTAATTTTAGCTAGCCCCTCGGCAAGCTTTTTGAAAACTTTAAAGTTTTGTGCATAAATTTTAAGGTTTTATTAGCGCACTCCCACAGCTCCCTTGCCCCCGGTTCCCTCGCCGGAGCGAGGCAGGGGCTGCGCCTATGTGCGTTAATCGTTGCCTCAATAGCTATCCAAGGAGGGCCTCGCCTTGGTGATGAATCATCTTGCTTTTTCAAAAGGGCGCTTGTCTGGGAAGGAAAAATGTGGTATCATAGGGGATGGAAAGTGATTTTCACCATGTGGGGAAGAAAGGGGGGAGGAAATCGAGCAAGTAGCTTTCGAAATCGCGATTAAATAGATGAAGGAGGGTTACTATGTTAAGAAAGGTGAATTGGCTCTTGGTAGCGGTGCTCGTCGTGGCCATAGCGCTGGCCGCTTGTAAGCCTGCTAAGCCGGCCTTGGGCACGAAGGAGAACCCCATCGTCATGGCCTTTGTCCCCTCCGGCGAGACGCCGGAAATCATGGCCAGTGCAGAGGAGATAACGAAGCTCCTTTCGGAGAAGACTGGCTACGTCATCGAGGGGAGTGTGGCCACCAGCTATTCAGCGGTCATCGAGGCCATGTGCACTGGGAAAGCCCACATGGGAACCCTGGCCACCTTCGCCTATCTCCTGGCCCATGAGAAGTGCGGCGTTGACTGCGCCCTGGTCTCCGTCCGCTACGGCAGCCCTTACTACAAGGGGCAGATCATCGCGGGGGTAGAGACGGGCATCGAGAAGCTGGAGGACCTGAAGGGCAAGAGGGTGTGCTGGGTAGATGCGGCATCCACTTCTGGCTACATCATCCCCCGGGTGATGCTTAAGGCGGCGGGGGTTGATCCAGATAAGGACCTGGCACAGCAGACGGAGGTCGGTTCCCACCCGGGCGTCGTCCTGGCGGTCTACAAGGGGGACTGCGATGCTGGGGCTACGTGGGTAGATGCCCGGGGCACTATCGAGGATGAGTACCCCGATGTCAAGGAGAAGGTGAAAGTCATCGCCGAGTCGGCAGAGATCCCCAACGACGGCCTCCAGTTCATCAAGGACTTCCCCGCCGACATGAGGGAGAAGATCGTCAAGGCCTTCCTGGAGATAATGGAGACCCCGGAGGGCGTGGAGGCCATGGGGAAAGCCTATGGCTGGGACGCTGTGGTGGAGAAGGACAATTCCTTCTATGACCCCTTCCGGGCGACCCTGGAAGCCGCTGGCGTCAGTGTTGAGGAGCTGGCCAAGTAAGCAGCTAAAGGGAAGAGCTAGAGCTAGAGGGGAGAGCTAGAGTGATTCCTCTCCCCTCTAGCTCCATCCTCTAGCTCTCGCTGATGAGGAGGAAATTTGCTGCAGGTAGAGCATCTGACCAAGATATATGAGGACGGCACCGTAGCCTTAAGGGATGTCAGCTTTGAGGTGGCAGATGGCGAGTTCCTGGTGATCCTGGGCCTCAGCGGGGCGGGGAAATCCACCCTGCTCCGCTGTATCAATCGCCTCATTGAGCCCACCGAAGGGAGGATCATCTGGGATGGGATAGACATCACGGCTGCCTCGGAGGAGGAGCTACGACGGATCCGACGCCAAATCGGCTTCATCTTCCAGGAGTTCAACCTCGTAGAACGGTCCTCAGTCCTGACTAACGTCCTCTCAGGAAGGTTAGGTTATGTCAACCCCTGGTGGAGCCTCCTCCATCGCTTCCCGAAGTCCGAGATCGAGCGGGCCATGCGGAACCTGGAGCGGGTGGGTATCGCCGACCTAGCCCACAAACGGGCCGACGAGCTCTCTGGCGGGCAGAGGCAGCGGGTGGGCATCGCCCGTGCCCTGATGCAGGAGCCCAGGCTCATGCTGGCCGACGAGCCGGTGGCCAGCCTGGACCCGGTGCTGGCCCATTCCATCCTGAGATACCTGGAGCAGCTCAACAAGGAGGACGGCATCACGGTCATCTGCAGCCTGCACTACCTGGACCTAGTGCGCCGCTACGGGACGCGCGTGGTGGGGCTGAGGGAGGGTCAGGTGGTCTTCCAGGGGCTTCCTGAGGAGATCACCGACGAGCGCTTCAAGGAGATCTACGG
This sequence comes from uncultured Anaerolineae bacterium, assembly GCA_964420815.1. Classification (GTDB taxonomy): domain Bacteria; phylum Chloroflexota; class Anaerolineae; order CAYQVA01; family CAYQVA01; genus CAYQVA01. Next base: position 9,281 of record CAYQVA010000016.1, on the reverse strand, counting down.
CCAGGAGGCTGAGAGGGTGTCGGTTGTGTAGGAATGCAGATTCTCCGGATGATGCTGTGGAGCAGATACGTCGTCGGCTTGGTCCGCTTGACCGGCGCCAAATCAATGAGCAAGGAACAGGTCGTTCTTCACCTGAAAGCCATCGTATATAATATCGGTTGTGGAGGAATTGAAAGTGAAGCTGATGACAATCGCCTTTCTCAACGGCAACCGAGCGCTGGCAGTGCGCGCCCCGGCTGCTGCCGATGGCTTAGCGATTGCGAAGGCGTTAAGGCTGCTGCCATCTCAGGCTTTTTTGCTGATCCATGGTGGGGCCTCGGGCATCCCTTCCGCTAAGATGGATCAACTGCGAAACCTGTTGGCTGAGGGCGTGGCTCGCCTCGCCGCTGAGGAGGGCATTGCCATCATTAACGGCGGCACTCAGGCCGGGGTCATGCGGATCATAGGCGAGGAACACGCAAGAGCCGGGAGCAGCGCCCCTCTGATTGGTGTCTGTCCTGCGACCTTAGTGTCGTGGCCAGGCGGCCCATCAGGCTCTGACCTTGTGCCGCTGGAGCCAAACCACACCCATTTCGTCCTCACAGATGGCGAACACTGGGGTGCTGAAACGGAGGCCATGTTCGCCCTGGCCGCTGCACTGAGTAGGGATGGTCTGCCATCCCTGGCTATCCTCGCTAACGGAGGCCCTATCGCTTACGATGAAGTGCTGCAGGACATCCGCCAGGGGCGGGAGATCATCGTGATCCGCGGGAGCGGTCGCTTAGCTGACGCCATCGCCGCCGCAGTCGCGGGGGATGACGAACGCTCTCGCATTAGAGCGGTAGGTTTGCATCTGGCAAGCCTGCGAGAGCGTTCGTCAGATAATGAGCCATCCGATGATGAGCTCGCCGCCATTGTGCGGGAAGGCCATATTACCTCGTTTGACATCACCGGCGAGCCAGCGGCCTTAGCGGCGCTTATCCGCCGGAAGTTGTTCGAGGGGAAGTAGATGAGCAAATTCGATAAGTTTGAGGAATATAAGCTTTTTCATTGAAGATACGACCAGCATGCTCGGCGTTAGAAAGAGAACTATGAGAGAAATCAAATTCCCTCCACAGTCTAAGACTGGTGGGCGCACTGAGGCCCGCATTGAATTGGAGAAGCGGTATGCGCATCTATTGGAGGAGAGGCTGACCTATCGGAAGCTGGTGACTTACATGCCTAATAAGGCCGAACCTGTCCATGGTTGGTTTAAGTTCCTCCAAGGGTTTTCACCGAAGCTGGTGGAACTGATGTTGGAGGAACTTGGTGCTAAGCCGAGTGATAGAGTCTTCGATCCCTTCTGCGGCTGCGGTACCACGCTCCTCACGGCCAAGCAGCTGGGTTTTTCCTCTTGGGGTATTGATATCCTGCCTGTCGCCGTTTTCGTGACCAAGGTTAAGCTTCGCGATGCCTCTGCATACGATATGGCCTTCTTGAGGCGATGTATTGACGGGCTCCTTGCCTCCGAGTATAGACCGCCGTCCATCCGTGCCCCCCAAGATGTTCGTATCATCAAGCTTGCTTACTCCGAAGAGGCCCTATCGCAAATTCTCTTCTTCAAAGAAAGGATACTTGAGGAGGAGAATGAAAACATACGAGATTTCTTATTGCTTGGGCTTTTGGCCATCCTAGAAAGTGTTTCTTATACATCGAAAGATGGCCAATTTCTACGCCTCAAGCCGAACAAGCCGATACCCCCTGTGCGGGAGGTCTTAGCTGAGCAACTTAACCGGATGTATGAGGACTTAAATCCGCCGCATCAACTTCCCCTCCTTAGCAATTTGCAGCCTTTAGCCAAGGGTAAGCCAACTGCGTATGTAAGATTGGCCGACGCTCGCTATTTTACGAACGAAATTGACGATTGCGCTGATATAATCATCACCTCACCGCCATATCTTAACCGTTACGATTATAGCCGCATTTATAGTTTAGAATTATGTTTAGCCTTTTGTAAGGATTTCAGCGAATTGAAGAGGGTCAGACACAGCCTTCTGAGGTCGCACATTGAAAGTCGCGAGGCACCCACGGATGAGGTTAAGCATCCGGCTTTAATGGAAGTCCTCGATAATTTAAGAGGCAAAAAATTGAATAATCCGCGCATCCCCATCATGATTAAGGGCTACTTCGAGGATATGAACCTGGCGATAAAGGAGCTCTACATGTAGAGCTCCTTTATCGCCAGGTTCATATCCTCGAAGTAGCCCTTAATCATGATGGGGATGCGCGGATTATTCAATTTTTTGCCTCTTAAATTATCGAGGACTTCCATTAAAGCCGGATGCTTAACCTCATCCGTGGGTGCCTCGCGACTTTCAATGTGCGACCTCAGAAGGCTGTGTCTGACCCTCTTCAATTCGCTGAAATCCTTACAAAAGGCTAAACATAATTCTAAACTATAAATGCGGCTATAATCGTAACGGTTAAGATATGGCGGTGAGGTGATGATTATATCAGCGCAATCGTCAATTTCGTTCGTAAAATAGCGAGCGTCGGCCAATCTTACATACGCAGTTGGCTTACCCTTGGCTAAAGGCTGCAAATTGCTAAGGAGGGGAAGTTGATGCGGCGGATTTAAGTCCTCATACATCCGGTTAAGTTGCTCAGCTAAGACCTCCCGCACAGGGGGTATCGGCTTGTTCGGCTTGAGGCGTAGAAATTGGCCATCTTTCGATGTATAAGAAACACTTTCTAGGATGGCCAAAAGCCCAAGCAATAAGAAATCTCGTATGTTTTCATTCTCCTCCTCAAGTATCCTTTCTTTGAAGAAGAGAATTTGCGATAGGGCCTCTTCGGAGTAAGCAAGCTTGATGATACGAACATCTTGGGGGGCACGGATGGACGGCGGTCTATACTCGGAGGCAAGGAGCCCGTCAATACATCGCCTCAAGAAGGCCATATCGTATGCAGAGGCATCGCGAAGCTTAACCTTGGTCACGAAAACGGCGACAGGCAGGATATCAATACCCCAAGAGGAAAAACCCAGCTGCTTGGCCGTGAGGAGCGTGGTACCGCAGCCGCAGAAGGGATCGAAGACTCTATCACTCGGCTTAGCACCAAGTTCCTCCAACATCAGTTCCACCAGCTTCGGTGAAAACCCTTGGAGGAACTTAAACCAACCATGGACAGGTTCGGCCTTATTAGGCATGTAAGTCACCAGCTTCCGATAGGTCAGCCTCTCCTCCAATAGATGCGCATACCGCTTCTCCAATTCAATGCGGGCCTCAGTGCGCCCACCAGTCTTAGACTGTGGAGGGAATTTGATTTCTCTCATAGTTCTCTTTCTAACGCCGAGCATGCTGGTCGTATCTTCAATGAAAAAGCTTATATTCCTCAAACTTATCGAATTTGCTCATCTACTTCCCCTCGAACAACTTCCGGCGGATAAGCGCCGCTAAGGCCGCTGGCTCGCCGGTGATGTCAAACGAGGTAATATGGCCTTCCCGCACAATGGCGGCGAGCTCATCATCGGATGGCTCATTATCTGACGAACGCTCTCGCAGGCTTGCCAGATGCAAACCTACCGCTCTAATGCGAGAGCGTTCGTCATCCCCCGCGACTGCGGCGGCGATGGCGTCAGCTAAGCGACCGCTCCCGCGGATCACGATGATCTCCCGCCCCTGGCGGATGTCCTGCAGCACTTCATCGTAAGCGATAGGGCCTCCGTTAGCGAGGATAGCCAGGGATGGCAGACCATCCCTACTCAGTGCAGCGGCCAGGGCGAACATGGCCTCCGTTTCAGCACCCCAGTGTTCGCCATCTGTGAGGACGAAATGGGTGTGGTTTGGCTCCAGCGGCACAAGGTCAGAGCCTGATGGGCCGCCTGGCCACGACACTAAGGTCGCAGGACAGACACCAATCAGAGGGGCGCTGCTCCCGGCTCTTGCGTGTTCCTCGCCTATGATCCGCATGACCCCGGCCTGAGTGCCGCCGTTAATGATGGCAATGCCCTCCTCAGCGGCGAGGCGAGCCACGCCCTCAGCCAACAGGTTTCGCAGTTGATCCATCTTAGCGGAAGGGATGCCCGAGGCCCCACCATGGATCAGCAAAAAAGCCTGAGATGGCAGCAGCCTTAACGCCTTCGCAATCGCTAAGCCATCGGCAGCAGCCGGGGCGCGCACTGCCAGCGCTCGGTTGCCGTTGAGAAAGGCGATTGTCATCAGCTTCACTTTCAATTCCTCCACAACCGATATTATATACGATGGCTTTCAGGTGAAGAACGACCTGTTCCTTGCTCATTGATTTGGCGCCGGTCAAGCGGACCAAGCCGACGACGTATCTGCTCCACAGCATCATCCGGAGAATCTGCATTCCTACACAACCGACACCCTCTCAGCCTCCTGGCCGTAGATCTCCTTGAAGCGCTCGTCGGTGATCTCCTCAGGAAGCCCCTGGAAGACCACCTGACCCTCCCTCAGCCCCACCACGCGCGTCCCGTAGCGGCGCACTAGGTCCAGGTAGTGCAGGCTGCAGATGACCGTGATGCCGTCCTCCTTGTTGAGCTGCTCCAGGTATCTCAGGATGGAATGGGCCAGCACCGGGTCCAGGCTGGCCACCGGCTCGTCGGCCAGCATGAGCCTGGGCTCCTGCATCAGGGCACGGGCGATGCCCACCCGCTGCCTCTGCCCGCCAGAGAGCTCGTCGGCCCGTTTGTGGGCTAGGTCGGCGATACCCACCCGCTCCAGGTTCCGCATGGCCCGCTCGATCTCGGACTTCGGGAAGCGATGGAGGAGGCTCCACCAGGGGTTGACATAACCTAACCTTCCTGAGAGGACGTTAGTCAGGACTGAGGACCGTTCTACGAGGTTGAACTCCTGGAAGATGAAGCCGATTTGGCGTCGGATCCGTCGTAGCTCCTCCTCCGAGGCAGCCGTGATGTCTATCCCATCCCAGATGATCCTCCCTTCGGTGGGCTCAATGAGGCGATTGATACAGCGGAGCAGGGTGGATTTCCCCGCCCCGCTGAGGCCCAGGATCACCAGGAACTCGCCATCTGCCACCTCAAAGCTGACATCCCTTAAGGCTACGGTGCCGTCCTCATATATCTTGGTCAGATGCTCTACCTGCAGCAAATTTCCTCCTCATCAGCGAGAGCTAGAGGATGGAGCTAGAGGGGAGAGGAATCACTCTAGCTCTCCCCTCTAGCTCTAGCTCTTCCCTTTAGCTGCTTACTTGGCCAGCTCCTCAACACTGACGCCAGCGGCTTCCAGGGTCGCCCGGAAGGGGTCATAGAAGGAATTGTCCTTCTCCACCACAGCGTCCCAGCCATAGGCTTTCCCCATGGCCTCCACGCCCTCCGGGGTCTCCATTATCTCCAGGAAGGCCTTGACGATCTTCTCCCTCATGTCGGCGGGGAAGTCCTTGATGAACTGGAGGCCGTCGTTGGGGATCTCTGCCGACTCGGCGATGACTTTCACCTTCTCCTTGACATCGGGGTACTCATCCTCGATAGTGCCCCGGGCATCTACCCACGTAGCCCCAGCATCGCAGTCCCCCTTGTAGACCGCCAGGACGACGCCCGGGTGGGAACCGACCTCCGTCTGCTGTGCCAGGTCCTTATCTGGATCAACCCCCGCCGCCTTAAGCATCACCCGGGGGATGATGTAGCCAGAAGTGGATGCCGCATCTACCCAGCACACCCTCTTGCCCTTCAGGTCCTCCAGCTTCTCGATGCCCGTCTCTACCCCCGCGATGATCTGCCCCTTGTAGTAAGGGCTGCCGTAGCGGACGGAGACCAGGGCGCAGTCAACGCCGCACTTCTCATGGGCCAGGAGATAGGCGAAGGTGGCCAGGGTTCCCATGTGGGCTTTCCCAGTGCACATGGCCTCGATGACCGCTGAATAGCTGGTGGCCACACTCCCCTCGATGACGTAGCCAGTCTTCTCCGAAAGGAGCTTCGTTATCTCCTCTGCACTGGCCATGATTTCCGGCGTCTCGCCGGAGGGGACAAAGGCCATGACGATGGGGTTCTCCTTCGTGCCCAAGGCCGGCTTAGCAGGCTTACAAGCGGCCAGCGCTATGGCCACGACGAGCACCGCTACCAAGAGCCAATTCACCTTTCTTAACATAGTAACCCTCCTTCATCTATTTAATCGCGATTTCGAAAGCTACTTGCTCGATTTCCTCCCCCCTTTCTTCCCCACATGGTGAAAATCACTTTCCATCCCCTATGATACCACATTTTTCCTTCCCAGACAAGCGCCCTTTTGAAAAAGCAAGATGATTCATCACCAAGGCGAGGCCCTCCTTGGATAGCTATTGAGGCAACGATTAACGCACATAGGCGCAGCCCCTGCCTCGCTCCGGCGAGGGAACCGGGGGCAAGGGAGCTGTGGGAGTGCGCTAATAAAACCTTAAAATTTATGCACAAAACTTTAAAGTTTTCAAAAAGCTTGCCGAGGGGCTAGCTAAAATTAAATAAATGGTGTATAATGGTAGAAAGTGGTTTTTTGTGGGGAATTATCGTTACAACTGTGCAATTTTTCGCTTAAGAAGCGAGAGAAGTGGAGAAAGGCGGTGTTCTCAGGCGAATTCGAGCACACAGTAGATGAGAAGGGGAGGTTAACCATCCCTGTCAAGTTTCGCGCTGAGTTGGCTGATGGGGTATTCGTCACCAGAGGCTTGGATGGATGCCTTTTCGTCTACCCCATCGCCGAGTGGAAAGCCCTGGCGAAAAAACTCGTCAAGCTCCCCTTAGCCCAAAGAAACGCCCGTTACTTCAACCGCATGATGTTTTCGGGAGCGGAGTGCAAGCTCGACAAGCAAGGTAGAATCCTCCTGCCGGCTCCCCTCCGGGAACATGCGGCCATAGAGAGCGATGTCGTCGTCATCGGGCTCAACAGCCGCCTGGAGATCTGGAGCAAGGAGAGATGGCGGGAGGTCACGGCCAGGATAGAGAAGGAGAGCGCCGCCTTTGCTGAGCAACTAAGCGAGTTGGGGATTTAGATATTGGATGCCTAGTGAGCCGATCCACATCCCAGTTCTTTATCAAGAGGCGTTAGCCGGGCTTCAGCCCAGGCCCGGTGGGCGTTATATTGATTGCACCGTGGGTGGGGGAGGGCACGCGCGAGGCATACTGGAGCTATCAAGCCCTGATGGCCAGCTATTAGGCATTGACATTGACCCCCTGGCTATCGAGATAGCTGCTGAGAGGCTTCGGGATTATACCTCTAGATTCACCTTGGTGAACGCCAATTTCGCCAATTTAATGGAGATCGTGGAGAGGCACGATTTCCATCCCGTTGATGGTATCCTCTTCGATCTAGGGATATCATCCTTCCAGCTGGAGCAAGGCGAACGTGGATTCTCCTTCCAACGTGAAGGCCCCCTCGACATGCGCTTCGATCTCGAGGGCGAGCAGACGGCTGCTGACCTGGTCAATTGCCTCCCTGAGGAGGAATTGGCTGAGATACTGCTGCGGTATGGCGAGGAGCGCCAGGCGAGGCGCATCGCCAGAGCTATCGTGTCCCATCGCCCCCTGACCACTACGAGGGAGCTGGCCGAGGTGGTGCGAAGGGCAGTGCCACGACGAGGGAAGATTCACCCCGCCACCAAAACCTTTCAGGCCCTGCGCATCGCCGTGAACGATGAGCTGGAGAACCTAGCTAAGGCTTTGCCCCAGGCGGTGGAGATCCTCGCCCCTGGGGGCCGCTTAGTTGTCATATCCTTTCATTCCCTTGAGGACCGCATCGTCAAGAGGTTCTTCCGGGACGAGGCACGAGGTTGCATTTGCCCGCCCGGCATCCCTGTATGCATCTGCGGTCACAAGCCGACACTGGAAATCGTGACCAAAAGGCCCATCAGGCCATCGGCCGAAGAGGTCAAGGCCAATCCCCGTAGCCGAAGCGCAAGGCTGCGGGTGGCATCCCGAATTTAGGGGGAGCTATGCCCACTAGCCGAATGTCTTTCCTTAAAGTTCGCCGGGGCACCAGGAAGTCGCATCCCCTTATCCTGATCCTCGTCCTGCTAGCCCTGATTAGCTTACTCCATCTGGTTCAATCCAGCCAGGTTAACATCACCGTGTCTAGGATCCGAGAGTTAGAAGCGGAGAAGGCACGTATCCAGCGGGAGAACGCGGAGTTGTCCCGTCAGATAGCTGAATGGGAAGCGCTGCCCCGCATCATGAAGAGGGCGAGGGAGATGGGATTAGGCCCCCTCTCGGAGGTCGTATACCTGCCCGCGCCGGAGGATCTGATGAGTCCGGGGGAGCTGACTGCTACCCCTATGGAGGGGGATAAGCTTAAGACCTCCTTCGGCAGGGTCACTTCAGCCTTATCTCGTTGGTGGGGTGATGTGATTTCCCAATTTAATGCCTGGGTGAGGATGCGGCCCCGACCCGTCGAAGCGAAGGCAGCGCCTTAGGGTTCTGTCGAGCAAATTGGCAGGCTGACTACACAGAATCCTTTAGCCCTGCACGGAAGGAACTGGAGGATGGACATAGCCGAGTCACAGCCCCATCGGCGACTCGCCTTTCTATCCGCCGCCCTCATCGGCTGCGCATTGGTCCTCGTCGGCCAACTGGCCCGCTGGCAGGTTCTGCAGCGCGATAGACTCATCCAGGTAGAGACCAAGAGCAGCCAAGGGACGGCCATCTACCCTCGCCGCGGCACCATCCGGGACCGTAATGGTTATATCCTGGCCCTAGATATCTTCGAATACGAGGTATCTGCCGCCCCCAACGTGATCGAAGACCCCTGGGAGGTGGCGAGCAAGCTGGCACCGATCCTCGGCAAATCCCCCCAGCAGCTCTACCAGCAGATCAGCAACAGGAAGGCGACGTATGTTCAACTGGCGCGCCGCATCACCTGGTCCGCTGGCGAGGCCATCAAGTCATTAAAGTTGGATGGTATCACCCTGGATCCCAAGCCAAAGCGCTATTATCCGGAAAGGGAACTCGCCGCTCAATTGATCAGCTTCGTCAATGAGGAGCGTAAGGCTCACTCTGGGGTAGAGGGATATTACGATGGGCTTCTGAAAGGGCTACGGGGGTTCTGGGAGGGGGTATCAACCATTGATACCCTCAGGCTCGCCCCCACTCGTGATGGCTGCGACCTCGTCTTGACCGTTGACAGGGTCGTCCAATATATGGTGGAGAGGGAGCTGGAGGAGGCCATCTCCCGATGCGGGGCCAAAGGGGGCACGATCATCGTCATGGACCCCAGGAGCGGGGGTATCCTGGCCATGGCTAACCGTCCCTCCTGCGACCTCAATCAGTATGGCACGAAACCCATGGCGCTCTTCTTCAATCCGGCGGTGAGCGGCCA
>CAYQVA010000015.1:13216-14839 GCA_964420815.1 uncultured Anaerolineae bacterium | reverse complement strand
AGAGGCATTGCTGGTGTTTCAAATCGCCTTGATTCGCAAGGGATGGTAAACGGTGCGCTTCAGGAGGGATGAGATGCTCAGGTTGGTGAAGAACGTGTTTCGCATCATTTGGTGGATGTTGGATAACGCCCGCCGCTCGCTGAAACGCAGGGGACTGGACTACATCGTCCTGCCCATAAGCGGCCGCTATCCGGAACGCTCCGCGCCGAAGCGATTCCCCTGGCTAAGGCCGCCTTGGGAGAGGAGGGAGACGAGCTTGGAGGGGTTCAACGACGTGCTGGAGAGGCTGGCCGCCGACTCACGGGTCAAAGGGGTGGTCCTTCAGCTTAAAGACCTTCGCGTCCCCCCAGCCAGGATGCAAAGCCTTCGCCAGGCGATTTTGCGCTTCCGCGAATCCGGCAAGCGGGCGGTGGTTTACGCCACCCGGCTGGACACCATCTCCTACACTCTGGCCTCGGCTGCCGACGAGGTCATTGTCCCGGAGAGTGCCGAGATAAATGTTGCCGGCCTGTGGATGGAGGCCCTTTTCCTCAGGGACACGCTAGCCCTGGCCGGGATCGAGGCCGACATTGAAGCCATCGCCGAATACAAGACGGCGGGGGACATATTCCGCCGGGCGGATATGAGCGAGGCGCACCGGGAGATGGCCAACGCCCTGCTCGATTCAATCTACAACTGGACTGTGGAGACCATCGCCGAGGCGAGGGGCCTATCCGTGGAGGATGTGGCTGAGGCCATCAATGCCATGCCTATGACCGCGACCCAGGCTAAGGAGGCGGGGCTGGTGGACGCCGTTCTCTTTGAGGACGAACTGGAGACGCATATGAAGGCGCAGGGGGCTATGGTTACCTGGGAGGCTGCCCGCTCCTGGGTGAAGCGCATCCGCCGCTGGCATCCACGCCAAGTCATTGGAGTAGTCTCGCTGGAAGGGCTTATCGTTACGGGGCCCAGCCGCCGCCTGCCAATCCCCATACCCTTCTTCGCCGTCCAGGCCGGGGCCGATACGATATGCCAAGCATTGCGCCGCGCCGAGCGGGAGAGGAGGGTGGCTGCAGTGGTGCTCTATGTGGAATCGGGCGGCGGGTCGGCGCTGGCCTCGGACCTTATCTGGCGGGAGGTGGGACGCCTCCAGCGCACCAAGCCGGTGGTCGTCTACATGGGCGACGTGGCCGCCTCAGGCGGGTATTACGTCTCGGCGGGGGCGGACGCCATCGTTGCCCAACCGGGCACAATCACCGGCTCCATCGGCATCCTGGGCGGCAAGTTCGTCACCTCCAGGCTCTGCGAGAGGCTCCGGGCGGGGCGTGAGGTGCTCTCTCGTGGTGAGGCCGCCGGGATGTTCTCCGATGTGGCCCGCTTCAGCCAGCAGGAACGCCAGAGGCTGCAGGCCCTGCTGGCCGAGGGCTACAACCGCTTTTTGGCCCGCGTGGCGGATGGGCGGAAGATGAGCCGAGACAAGGTGCACGCCATCGGCCGGGGGAGGGTGTGGACCGGAGAGCAGGCTCACGAGCGGGGGTTGGTGGACGTGCTAGGCGATTTCAATGCGGCAGTGGCGAAGGCCAAGGAGCTGGCTGGGATTGATCCAAAGCGATGGATGCCGGTCGTGCCCATCACCCCGGGGAA
>CAYQVA010000015.1:0-13206 GCA_964420815.1 uncultured Anaerolineae bacterium | reverse complement strand
CCGGGGAAGAGGCCCCTGCTCCCCCAGCCTTCCCCCATCGAGGACCAGATTCGCCAGTTGATAGAAGAGGGCCTGGGCGGCATCCTCCGCGAACGCATCCTGGCCCTGTGCCCGTGGGATTTTCGAATCAAGGGGTAATCTTGATGCCCCTCGTGCCGGAGATGTGCTGTGCCTGGCCGTGAAGGCGAGGCGAGAGAGTGCGTCAGGTCTCGCTGTTGACGAATGGTCTCACTTAACAGCTGTTTGTGCATAAAATGCAACACCGTGAGACCATTCGTCAGTATTGCTTCCCGTGTGCATACAGCCGTTGACGAGCTGTCTCCCCGCCTTTGTGCACAAACTGCCCTCTCCTCCTGAGGGGACAGCTCGTCAGGTCAACAAGCGATGAACGACATAGGTTGTGAAAGGCGGCAACTGTTGTGGTATAATACACTGGGGGTTACATGAACATCAATGTGCTGCTCACCGGCGATATCCAGGTAGGGAAGACAACCGTCTGCCGAGGCGTGGTGGAGTTGGCCCGCCGATGGGGATACAAGCCCAAGGGGCTCCTGACGCCGCCCATCCTCGATGAGGATGGGGCGAAGGTTGCAAGTTGTCTCCCCTATAAGTGCACAAAGAACTTAAGCGTAAGGCAGGGGAGACAACTTGCAAAGGTGGGCATCGAGTTGGTGGACATAGATAGCGGCGAGAGGCGGCTTTTGGCTCGCGCTAACCACGACCTGGGCGGGCCACAGGTGGGACGCTACAGCTTCGACGCCAAGGCTCTGGCCTGGGGACAGAGCATCTTAGATAAAGCGATAAGGGTCGGTTGCGACCTCCTCGTCGTGGATGAGGTCGGCTACCTGGAACTGGAGCGGAAGGAAGGATTTAACGCTGTCCTAGAGGCTCTGCGGGCAGGTGCGCTGCCCCGCATCATCATCGTCGTGCGGAGCAGCTTAGTGGAGAGTTTGCGCCAGCTCCTGCCTCGAGTGGATTTCGTGACCTTCACGGTCACCGAGGAGAACAGGGATGCCTTGCCGTTGAAGATCGCAGAGAGGATTTTCGATGATCGAGGTGGATAACCTGACGGTGAGGTATGGGGAGATAACGGCTTTAGAGGGGCTATCGCTGCGGGTCGAGCGGGGCGAGTTTGTCTTGATCACCGGCCCCTCTGGCTGTGGAAAGAGCACCCTGGCCCGCTGCTTAACCGGCCTCATCCCCCACTCCACGACAGCGGAGATGTCAGGCAGCGTGATGATCAACGGCCTGGCGACCAGGGAGCATACCATCCCTCAACTGGCTACCCACGTGGGGCTGGTATTCCAGAATCCGGCTACACAGCTCTTTTGCCTCACCGTCGAGGAGGAGGTGGGCTTCGGGCCACGAAACCTGGGGCTCTCGTCAACTGAGGTGGCTGAGCGCTGCGACTTCGCACTGGCAGCGATGGGCATCGAGCATCTCCGCCAGCGCATGGTGAACGCTCTCTCGGAGGGCGAGCGGCAGCGGGTGGCCATCGCCTCCGCCCTGGCTATGCGCCCCAGCATCCTCGTCCTCGATGAGCCAACCTCCAACCTGGACCTCAAGGGGACGGAGCTCATCGTGGAGGCCCTGGATCGTTTGCGCCGCCATTATGGCCTGACCATACTAGTCATCGAGCACAGGCTCCACGAGTTCGGGCGGCTGGCCGACAGGGTGGTGGTCATGAATGGGGGGCGAGTTGTAGCCGACGATGTGCCCCAAAGGGTCTTCGGGGAGAAAAGGCTGCTATCCAAACTGGGGATACGCTACCCCTGGCACATGCTCCAGGATAATTGGACGGCCATAATCCCCGAGGGCATCGAGCATCGCACCGGAAGGCCTTTGGTAGAGCTAAGGGACATCGAAGCGGGTTATGGCCGAGAGGCGGTGCTGCGAGACCTAAACTTCGCCATCTACCCCGGCGAGTTCGTGGCTCTGGTGGGTGACAACGGGGCAGGGAAGAGCACAGTCGCTAAGCTGTTGGTGGGCCTCCTCAAGCCAAGGAGGGGGGAGGTGGTATTTAACGGCTCGAGCAGGATCAGCCTCGGCCGCCAGATCGGGCTGCTCTTCCAGAACCCCTTGCACCAGCTCTTCTGCGATACCGTAGAGGAGGAGGTTGCTTTTGGCCCACGCAACTTCGCGGTCTTCTCGACGGAGCTATTGGATGAGGTCCTGGGGATCACCGGGCTGAGCGAGCTGCGCGCCAGGAACCTCTATGCCCTGAGCAGCGGAGAGCAACAACGCACGGCGCTGGCGGCGGTCATCGCTCTCAAGCCGGAGTTGCTCATCCTCGACGAGCCGACGATGGGCCAGGATTGGGGGCACCTTAGCAGCTTCATGGACTTTCTGGTCGAGCTCAACGAGCAAGGCACCACCATCCTGCTCATCACCCACGACTACAAGCTCATCTGCCGCTATGCTGAGCGCATTGTGCTCCTTCGAGATGGCAGGATCGTGGCCGATGGCGCCCCACGCCTCACAGCGGCGGGCTAACATTGGCGTTTATATGGAGTGTAATTCCATGTGGAGTGCGAAATCTCCCGATTTCGCACGCGCGATGGCAGGAGTCATCGCACTCCACAGATAAATAGGACTACGAAGGTAATGATTCAGACCTCCGATAGCGCTTACGATCAGGAGGTCGAGAGGCATTATCGGCGCAACTTCATCGTCAATATCCTCGACTTCTCCTTCTACTCCCTGGGCATGAGCTTCGCCTCCTTCATGACCATCCTGCCGCTCTATCTCAGCCACCTGACAAGCTCGGCCATCCTCATCGGTTTGATACCGGCCTTCGCCAACACAGGCTGGGCCCTGCCTCAGCTCTTCACCGCCAACTACGTGGAGAGATTGCCCAGGAAGAAGCCTTACATCCTGGCGGTCAGCATCAACGAGCGCTTTGCCTTCCTGCTCCTGGGCCTCAGCATCCTCTTATGGCCGCAAGCATCGGTGGAGACCTCCTTGATATCCTTTTTCGTCCTCGTTGCCATGTACAGCTTCAGCGGCGGCTTTATAGGCGCGGCTTGGCAGGACTACATCGCCAAGCTCATTCCGCTGCGGCGTCGGGGCATCTTCTTCGGCATCGCTAACTCCTTGAGCGGTATCCTGGGGACGCTGGGGGCCTACGCCTCTCGCCTCATCCTCGAACGGTATCCCTTCCCCAACAATTTCGCTATCTGCTTCCTCACGGCCTTCGCGGCCATGAGCCTCTCTTGGGTCTTCTTTGCTCTGGCCAAGGAGCCAGCCCGCTCCAGTACCAAGCCCCATATCTCCCAAGGGGATTACTGGCGGCGCCTGCCAGGTATCTTGCGCCAGGACAGGAACTTCGTCCTTTACCTGCTGAGCCGGGCGGTGATCCTCGTGGGAGGCACAGGAGGTGGCTTCATCACCGTCTATGCTGTGAGCCGCTTCCAAGCGCCCGATCAGACGGTGGGTTGGTTCACCGCCGCCATCCTGGCCGGCCAAGCCATCAGCAATCCCCTCCTAGGGCACCTGGGTGACCGAAGGGGCCATAAGTTGATCATAGAGCTCTCGACCTTGATCTGGGCTTTGGCCATGGCAGTAGCCCTGGCGGCCAATTCCATAGCCTGGTTCTTCTTGGCTTTCGCCCTAACCGGCTGCGCCAGCTCTGGCTGGCTTTCGAGTATGAGCATCACCTTCGAGTTTTGTGCCCCCGAGGACCGGCCCACCTACATCGGCTTGACCAACACCCTGCTGTGGCCAATCCTCACCCTAACGCCCCTTTTAGGTGGCTGGCTCGCCGGAGGCGTGGGCTACCGAGGGCTCTTCGCTACCTCGCTGGTGGCGAGCGTGGCGGGCTGGGCCCTCCTGCACCGGGCGGTGCGAGAGCCGCGCCACGTCGCTCTGCCACTTTAGAGTAAGGGTGAAAAGCGATGATCTGACGCATTCTCTCGCAGGCTTATGGCTTTAGCCAGGGGTAAGAGAAACGCGTCGGATCCCTCCATCAAAGAAGCTCTCGCATTAATGCGAGAGAATGCGTCACCACGATTGCTATGGTGTTGCCTTTCTGGTAAAATGAGATTTAGAAGTGGTGTATATGGGCAGAGGTTTAACTCTAGTGCTTTTAGCCATCGCCCTATCCGCCTGCGCGGCACCCCAGCGCATTACCCCAACTGCCGAGGAGGCCACGCCCCCAGAGCCTGGAACGATAAGGCTCCCCGAGCCGAGATATGATAGCGATGTCTCCATCGAGGAGACCTTGCTCAAGAGGAGGTCGGTCAGGGATTACACCGGCGAACCCTTGAAGCTCTGGGAGGTTTCGCAGCTCCTCTGGGCCGCCCAGGGGATAACCGCCACCTGGGGCGGCAGGACGGCTCCCTCCGCGGGGGCAACCTATCCCCTCGAGACCTACCTGGTGGTAGGGGATGTGGAGGGCCTGGAGAAGGGCGTTTACAAGTACGATCCGCATCGGCATGAGCTTCGCAAGGTCCTAGATGGCGACAAGAGAGCCGAATTGGCCGCGGCTGCCCTGGGGCAGGGTTGGGTGAGGGAAGGAGCCGTGGACATCGTCTTCACGGCCATCTACGAAAGGACGACCGGGAGATACGGCAGGAGGGGGATAAGGTATGTCCACATGGAGGTGGGGCATGCTGGCCAGAACGTCTACCTGCAGGCGGTAGCCCTGGACTTGGGGACGGTGGTCATAGGGGCTTTCTACGATAACCAGGTCAAGAGGGTTCTGAACCTGCCGGACGAGGAGCACCCGCTGTACATCATGCCGGTAGGGAGGAAGTGAGGGCTCAGAGCCTCTCTGTGTGGCTCATGCCAAGTTCGCCAGAGATTGCGCGTCCTCTTTGCCAAATGCCCGCCAGGGCGGGGGTCTCAGGGTGACGAACCCTCTCGCCTCAAAGGTATCTCATCAGATAAAAGGGCGAGAGGGTTCGTCAGGGGTGTCCCCCTGCTTTTTCAGACTGCAATGGCACAAACTCGCCAGAGGTTACGTGTCACATTCGCTAAGGGTGATGAAATAAAATACATCTCCCATCTCGACCTGATGCGGCTCTGGGAGCGGGTTCTGCGTCGTGCTCAGATACCCCTGGCCTATTCCAAGGGCTACAACCCGCGTCCCAAGCTGGCCTTCGCCGCCCCATTACCCGTCGGCTTCACCAGCCGCGGCGAGGTGATGGACATCATCCTGAGCCGTCGCATCTCCTCCTATAGCTTCGCTAAGCGGGTGGCTCCCCAACTGCCGCCCGGCCTGGAGATCCTGAGCGTGGAGGAGGTTTATCCGGCCCTGCCCTCCCTGCAGTCCCAGGTGCGCTACTCGGAATATGAGGTCGTCGTCTCTACCAGGGAGCCCTTGGCCGAGATGCAAAGGCAACTGGAGAGGGTGCTCGGAGTCAAGAGCCTGCCCTGGAGGCGGGAGAGAGGAGGCAAGGTTAAGGAGTTCGATATGCGCCCCCTTATTGACGCCCTTTGGGTTAAAGGGAGGCGGAACGGGGATTACGTCTTGGGGATGCGCCTGCAGACGGACAGCCAGGCCACGGGAAGGCCCGATGAGGTATTGGAGGCCATGGGCCTGGCTGGAGCGGTAAGGTCCATTCAACGCACCAGGCTCATTTTCCAGTTTGACAAATCGGGAAAGAGCTGATATAATTTGAGTCCGGAGGATAAGATGTACGCTATCGTCGAGACGGGTGGGAAGCAATACAAGGTGAGCGTCGGCGAGACCGTTGATGTAGATAAGATGCCGGCGAAGGTGGGGGAGACCGTCGAGCTGGACAGGGTGCTTTTGGTGTCCGATGGCGATGAGGTGATGGTGGGGCGTCCCCTCCTTGAGGGGGCAAAGGTGCTGGCCACCGTCGTTGGGCAGGGTAAGGGCAGGAAGGTAATCGTCTTCAAGTATAAGCCCCAGGTTCGTTACCGGCGCAAACTCGGTCACCGTCAACCTTACACGCGCCTATTGATTGATAAGATCGTGGTTCAGAGCTGACGCTGGGGGTGTATTTGACAGGATTCCAGGATTGTTATATTATTGAAGGCTGAGCTACTATGGGCGCTGGTTTGACTAGACATAACTAATTGGCCAAAAGTGGCTTCAAAGCACCTTAAAAACGCCCCAAAGTGCCGAGATGCTCGGAAAGCGAGCCTGGGCGAGCTAGAGCGAGCTAGGGCGAGATTGGGCGAGTTTTTTGGCGGAGAGAAGGGCCCGATTTGGGCCGAAAAATGGGTTGAGGAAGGAGATGCTCGGAAGGTGCTTCAAATTGGCCAGGTAGAGCGAGCTAGGGCGAGGAAAGGGGCGAAAATACGAGCAAAATTTCGAGCAGTTACAAAGCCAGACCCGATGAATAGGGGATTGAAACTTCTGTTAGCGGCGGTGGCTGCGGCGTGATCGTCGGCACGTTACAAAGCCAGACCCGATGAATAGGGGATTGAAACAAATCCATGGTGCGTTCCTAGCATCTGTAGGAATGGAGAGTTACAAAGCCAGACCCGATGAATAGGGGATTGAAACAGGACCCACACTATGCGCTTCTTAAACATCTTACCCTCGTTACAAAGCCAGACCCGATGAATAGGGGATTGAAACTTGATATGAAAGACGATATCAAGGTAGTTGCCGTCGGCGAGTTACAAAGCCAGACCCGATGAATAGGGGATTGAAACATGATGATGAGTCGCCCACCCCATACGCCAGGCTCGCGTTACAAAGCCAGACCCGATGAATAGGGGATTGAAACTGTTAAGGCCGCCTCGCCTGTAGCTCTCATTGCCAAGGTTACAAAGCCAGACCCGATGAATAGGGGATTGAAACTCGCTTGGCCTCGCTGAGCTCATCCGCTTAGGCGGCGTTACAAAGCCAGACCCGATGAATAGGGGATGAAGAAGAGGGGGCAGATGGGGGCAAAAGGGGAAGAGGGGAGGCCAAGCTGAGGAGAGGGCTCAGGATGAGCGCGGAGCAAGCCCTTCTTCCCCTTCCGGCCCCTCTATCCCCTCTGGAAGGTTACAAAGCCAGACCCGATGAATAGGGGATTGAAACCGGGGAAAAGGGAGCTAGCCAAGCAGTTAATCCAGCAGGCTCAATAAGAGGGCTATGGCCGAGGTTCAGCTAAGGAATCTGCGCACTTCCTGAGGATTGCACGAGGATCGGCCAGGGAGACCAAGGGGTGGTATCGCCGTTCTAGAAGGTTTCTTCCATCACAATTGAGAGAGACGCGGATAAGAGAGGTAGACGGAATCACTGCTCTACTGGTCTCCATGATACGAAGAGAAGGGGCGCTGATCC
Source organism: uncultured Anaerolineae bacterium (assembly GCA_964420815.1). Classification (GTDB taxonomy): domain Bacteria; phylum Chloroflexota; class Anaerolineae; order CAYQVA01; family CAYQVA01; genus CAYQVA01. Next base: position 5,960 of record CAYQVA010000015.1, on the reverse strand, counting down.
CTCACCTCTCGTCTATCCCGTAATTGGAGGTAATCAGAGATGGCACACAAGAAGGGAGGCAAGAGCACACGTAACCTCCGCGATAGCCAGTCGAAGCGGCTGGGGGTGAAGATGTTCGGGGGCCAGGCGGTGCGTGCCGGAAACATCATCGTGCGCCAAAGAGGCACCAAGTTCAAGCCCGGCAATAACGTGGGCATGGGCAAGGACCACACCCTCTTCGCCTTGATAGACGGCTTCGTCAAGTTCGAACACGAGACGAAGACCAAGAAGAGGGTCAGCGTTTATCCTAAGCCTCAGTAAAGGCGCACCTAGAAAGGTAACAGTCCGATGAAGAAAGGTATTCACCCTGAATATTACCCCAATGCCAAAGTGATCTGCGGCTGCGGGAACACATTCACCGTCGGCTCGACCAAGAAGGTGATCAGGACGGACGTCTGCTCCGCCTGCCACCCCTTCTTCACCGGCGAGCAACGCATCGTAGACACGGCCGGGCAGGTCGAGCGCTTCATGAAGCGCATGGAAAAGACAGCGGAGCAAAAGGCTCAAGCTGAAGCGCGGTTAAAGGCGAAGAAGAAGGGTGCGAAGAGGAGGCCAAAGGCGAGGAAGGCGGCCAGTGAGAAGCCTCCAGCGAAGAAAGAGGCATAGGTGGCAGGGCGCAGGCCCTGTCCCTTTTCTCCGCACTAGGGGAGGGAGCGATGTATTGGAGCTATGGTGGTCCGGGTAGTGAGCCGTCCCTATCGTCAAAGGAGCAGGCTAGCCCGCCGGGGTGGATCGAATTGATCTGCGGCGGGATGTTTGCGGGCAAGACCGAGGAGCTTATCCGGAGGGTGAAGCGGGCTCAGATTGCTAAGCAGAAGGTCCAGGTCTTTAAGCCGAGCCTAGACGACCGCTACGCCATCGAGAAGGTGACCTCTCACAGTGGCGTCCATCTGGAGGCCACTGTGGTGCGAAATGCGAGGGAAATCCTCGACCTGGTTGACCCAGATACGAAGGTGGTGGCCATTGATGAGGCGCAGTTCTTCGATTGGGAGATAGCCGATGTTTGCAACGCCCTGGCCGACAGTGGGAAGCGGGTAATCGTCGCCGGCTTAGACATGGACTTCAGGGGGGAGCCCTTCGGGCCTGTGCCGCTGTTGATGGCGCAGGCCGAGGTAGTGGACAAGCTGCATGCCATCTGCGTCGTCTGTGGGGCGCCGGCCAGTCGCACACAACGCCTGATCAACGGGAAGCCGGCGAACTACAACGACCCAGTCATCCTGGTTGGGGCCAGCGAGGTCTACGAGGCCCGCTGCCGCCGCTGTCACCAGGTCCCGGGGAAATAGGGCTCTGATTGACAAGGGAGTCAGAGTTAAAAGCCAAAGGAGGCGAGATGATCGAGATTCGCTTTCACGGCCGCGGCGGCCAAGGGGCGGTTATCGCCTCCAAGGTGCTGGCGGCCGCTGCTTTCAAGGAGGGGAAGTATGTCCAAGCTTTCCCCTCCTTTGGTGTGGAGAGACGGGGAGCCCCGGTGATGGCCTTCACCCGCATTGACGATAAGCCCATCAGGATCAGGTGCCAGATCTACGAGCCAGACCACATCGTCGTCCTGGACCCCACCCTGTTGGAGGCCATAGACGTCACCGCTGGCCTGAAGGAGGGCGGGTGGGTCATCATCAATAGCGAGCGGGAGCCTGGGGCCTTCAACCTGCCGAAGGGGTTCCGCGTGGCCACCGTTGACGCTAACTCCATAGCCATCAAGTACAAATTAGGGCCCAAGACCGCACCCATCGTCAACACAGCCATCCTGGGGGCCCTCGCTAGGGCCACGGGGATCGTGGGCCTGGAGGCCCTGACCGAGGCGGTACGCGAAGCCGTCCCCCTCAATCCGAAGGGGAACGTGGCCGCCACCCGCGAAGCATACAACAGCGTCAAAGCGTCCTAGCGACTAAGCGCCTTAGCCCTAATCCTTTCGCTAAGACGCCAGGACGCTATGACGCTAAGACGCTGCTTAAGGAGGAGCGATGACGGAAGAAATCGTCTTCGAGAGCGAGGCCGATATGCCGCCCTTGCCTATGTCCCTAGGGACGACCCTGGTCAATAAGACCGGCAGTTGGAGGTATATCCGGCCTCTTTATGTGGATAAGACCCCTCCCTGTAACCATATCTGCCCTGCCGGGGAGGACATCGTCGGCTACCTGGCCCTGGTCAGGGAGGGGAAATACAGGGAGGCATGGGAGCTGATAAAGCAGGAAAACCCCTTCCCCGGCGTGTGCGGTAGGGTCTGCCCCCACCCCTGCGAGGCGGAGTGCAACCGCAGGGAGTTGGGGGGCGCCATCGCCATCCACGCCCTGGAGCGATTCCTGGCCGACTACGCGGCGTCTCAGCGTCTCAGCGTCTCAGCGTCTGAGCGCCGCGACGCTAAGATCGCTGTCATCGGCTCCGGCCCGGCCGGCCTCTCCTGCGCTTACCACCTCGCCAGGCGCGGCTACCCCGTCACCGTCTTCGAGGCCCTCCCCTTCGCAGGGGGGATGATGAGGGTGGGCATCCCCGAGTATCGCCTTCCCCGTGAGGTGCTGGACCGGGAGATCGCCGACATCGAGGCCCTGGGGGTGGAAATCAGGACCGGGATGCGCCTGGGCGATAACCTGCGGCTCTCTGACTTGGAGGGCTACAACGCCGTCTTTATCGCCGTGGGGCTCCAGAGGAGCCGCAAGCTCAACATCCCTGGCGAGGAGGCGGAAGGGGTCATCCCAGGCCTGGAGTTCCTCAGGCGAGTAAACCTGGGGGAGGGGGTGGAGGTTGGCCCAAAAGTCGCGGTCATCGGCGGCGGGAACACGGCTATAGATGCCGCTCGATCGGCTCTGCGCCTGGGGGCCGAGGTCACCATCCTCTATCGTCGCTCGCGGGCGGAGATGCCGGCCATTGAGGAGGAGATCGAGGAGGCTTTGGCGGAAGGCGTCAGGATCCGCTATCTGGCCGCGCCCACCAAGATATTCACCGAGAACGGTCGCGTGTCCAGGTTGGAGTGCATCGAGATGCGCTTGGGCGAGCCCGATGAGAGCGGGCGCCGCCGCCCCATCCCCATCGAGGGCTCTGAGTTCACTATCAAGGTGGACACCGTCATCCCTGCTTTGGGCCAGGAGGCGGACCTCTCGTTTCTGGAGGCTGGAAGCTGGAAGCTGAAAGCTGAAAGCTGCAAGCTGGAGGTCAAGCGGGGACGCATCGCCATCAACAAGGCCGGGGCGACGACCCGGCCCGGCATTTTCGCTGGCGGGGACGTGGCCACCCCCTTTGGGACCGTGGCCCACGCCATCGGCTCCGGGAAGCGCGCCGCCCTGGCCATAGACAGGTACCTTCGAGGCGAGTCGCTAGAAGGTTTCCCGCCGATAGACGAGGCGGTGCACGCCTTCCCCAAGGATGTGGATCCCACCGTCGTCCGCTTCGAGGACCTTAACCTAGCCTATTTCGATGAGGTGGAGCGCACGAAGCAGCCCCAGCTCGCGGTCGAGGAGAGGGTGCACAGCTTCGCTGAGGTCAACCTGGGCTTTACGGAGGAAGAGGCCATCGCCGAGGCCGAGCGCTGCTTCAGTTGCGGCACCTGCAACTTCTGCGACACCTGCCTTATCTTCTGCCCCGATGTGGCCATCTCCCGCCTTGACCACCGGGGTTACCAGGTGAACTACGACTACTGCAAGGGGTGTGGCGTCTGCGCCGAGGAGTGCCCCCGCTACGCCATATCCGTAGAACGAGAGTAGGTCAATGACCAATGAAAAAAAATGACCAATGATTCATTGGGGATTTGGTCATTGGGATTTTGGGTAGTCAGGAGGAAAGGCGAATGAAAAGGGTTATCATGGGCAACCACGCCGTCTCCTATGGGGTTCAGCTCGCGCGGGCTCAGGTCATCGCCGCCTATCCCATCACCCCTCAGACCCAGATCGTGGAGAAGCTTTCGGAGATGTGCGCCGATGGGTTGTTGGACGCCAAATTCATCAAGGTGGAGAGCGAACACTCGGCCATGGCTGCCTGTATCGGCGCCTCCTCGGCTGGGGCGAGGGCCTTCACCGCCACCTCCGCTCACGGCCTGGCCCTGATGCATGAGATGCTCCACTGGGCTGCGGGCGCCAGGCTCCCCATCGTCATGGCCAACGTGAACCGGGCCATGGGCCCCGGCTGGTCCATATGGACCGAGCAGACAGATAGCCTGGCCCAGCGGGACACGGGCTGGCTGCAGTTCTACTGCGAGAGCAATCAGGAGGTGCTGGACACGGTGATCCAGGCCTTCAGGATCGCTGAGCAGGTGCTATTGCCGACGATGTTGGTCCTCGACGCCTTCGTCCTCTCCCACACCGAGGAGCCAGTGGACATCCCCGATCAGGGGTTGGTGGACGAATACCTGCCCCCTTACCAGGCCAAATACAAGTTGGACCCCAACGACCCCCATGCCTTTGGACTCCTGTTATCGCCCGCCCACTATATGGAGATGCGCTACAAGATCCAGAAGGCCATGGAGGAGGCGGTGGAGGTGGCGAGGAGGGCCGATGAGGAGTTCGGCGAGGTGTTTGGGCGGAGCTATGGCCTGGTAGATCCATATCGGTTAGAGGATGCGGAGGTTGCCCTTGTGACCTCGGCCACCATCACCAGCACAGCACGGGAGGTGGTTGACCAACTGCGTGAGGAGGGCGAGAGGGTAGGGCTGCTGAAGATAAGGATGTTCAGGCCCTTCCCCTTCCGCGACGTGCGCGAGGCATTAGCAGGGGCCAAGAAGGTGGCCGTCATTGACCGTAACATCTCCTTCGGCCATGGCGGCATCTTCGCCGAGGAGGTTAAGTCGGCCCTCTACAACTCGCCCGCCAGTCCCCCCATCTTCGGCTTCATCATCGGCCTGGGTGGCAGGGACGTTACCCCTCGATCCATCCGCCAGATCGCCGAATACACCTTCACTCATGACGAGCCTGAGGAGGACATCATCTGGAGGGAAGTTAAGAAATGACCAGCGAACCAAGGTAGCAAAGTACCGATTGTTTGCTATTGACTTACTACTTTGCGACTTCGTTACTCTGCGACTTTGCTACTTGCGACTTTGGGATTTGATATGGAGGTTGATCATGGGTTATGCTATCCCTGAGGAGGAATACCTGTTTTCCGGCCACCTGGCCTGTCCCGGTTGCGGAGGGGCGCTCTCCATGCGCCTGGCACTAAAGGCCCTAGGGGAGAGGACTATCGTCATTATCCCTGCCTGCTGTTGGTCCATCATCGCCGGCCCCTTCCCTTACTCCTCGCTGAAGGTCCCCCTGATGCACACGGCCTTCGAGACGGCGGGCTCCGCGGCTGCGGGGGTCAGGGCTGCCCTAGAGGTGCTGGGGGATACGGAGACCACGGTGCTTGCCTGGGCCGGCGACGGCGGCACCTTCGACATCGGCCTCCAGGCCCTCTCCGGCGCAGTGGAGAGGAACGAGGACTTCATCTATGCCTGTTACGACAACGAGGCCTACATGAACACTGGCATCCAGAGGAGTTCGGCCACCCCCTGGGGGGCCTGGACGACTACCACCCCAGTGCGCCACCCCAAGGAGATGCCAAAGAAGGACATCGTGGCCATCATGGCCGCCCACCGCATCCCCTATGCGGCCACGGCCACCGTAGCCTACCCCGAGGATTTGGTGCGCAAGTTCCAGAAGGCCAAAAGCATTCGCGGGGCCAAGTTCATCCATATCCTCTCCCCATGCCCGCCCGGCTGGAAATCGGAGCCCGCCCATTCGATCAAGCTTTCGCGATTAGCCGTGGAGAGCAAGGTCTTCCCCCTCTACGAAGTGGAGAACGGTGAGAGGTGGACCATCACCGTCTGGCCTAAGCGCTTCGTGCCGGTAAAGGAGTATTTGAAGCTTCAAGGCCGCTTCGCCCACCTCACGGAGGAGGACATCGAGCTCATCCAGGCGAACGTGGACCGGGAGTGGGAGAGGCTGGTTGCCAGGGCAAAC
>CAYQVA010000014.1:0-15168 GCA_964420815.1 uncultured Anaerolineae bacterium | reverse complement strand
GGGATTATGAGCGGGGCCCTACCATCGTCCTCCTCCACGGCGCAATGGGCCAGCTCACCAACTGAAAATACCAAATCGAGCACCTCAAGGGGAAGTGGCGGGTGGTGGCCTACGACTGCCGCAACCACGGCGGCTCGGACAAGCTGCTGAGGCTGAGGCCGGAGGACGTGGTGGAGGATTTGGAGCTGCTCCTAGGGAGATTGGGCATCGAGGAGGACATAGCCCTGGTGGGGCACAGCTACGGGGGAATGGTTGCTCAGGCCTTCGCGCGAGGCAACCCCCGCGTGGCCAAGCTGGCCCTGGTGAGCAGCGCCCCTCGCTATACCCCCGGCCTGGACGACAAAATCATCCACGCCCTGCCCCTCTTCGTCCTGAAGAAGCTTTTCCTGACCGACAACCCCCTCGCCCGCTACTTCTACCGCAAGACCTACTTCTCCGACGCCACGCCCAGGGGGATAGTGGAGGAATTCTTCGCCGACAACAAGGAGCACCTGGAGAGCATGCCGCCCCACACCGTGCTCTGCTTCGAGGACTTCTGGGGCTTCGACTCCACCCACTGGCTTCCAGAGATCGAGGCCCCCACCCTCATCGTGGTAGGGAGGGACGATAAGGTCTGCCCCCTCCCGCGGGCGGAGGAGATGCACCACCTGATACCCAACTCCCGGCTGGTCATCCTGGACGATTGCGGCCACATCCCCATGTACGAGCAGCAGGAAGAACTCAATCGAACGTTGGAGGGATTCATTGGAGGCAAGTAGAACCAGATCAAAAGAGGCGACCGAACCAGTTACCCAACCGGTAGAGGGCTCGTCTATATCCGGTGAGCGGGAAAGACGTCCCCTTGTTGATGTAAAGGACGTTCTTCTGCCCGTGGTTTCCGGCAGCCAGGTCCAGGTCGCCGTCCCCATCCACATCCCCCCAGGCGACGCTCACGGTATTGGCGGCATCGTCTGAGGTCCAGGACGGTGTTGTCTCCAGAAGCCCTCCCCTATTGAGGTAAACGTCGTTCTTCCAATCCGGCCCCTCATTGGCAGCGGCCAGGTCTAGCCACCCATCCCCATCCACATCACCCCAGGCTATGCCTATGGTGTTGTCGGCGTCGTCTGAGACCCAGGAAGGACTCTCCTCCAAAATGCCGTCCTCATTCAGGTAGACGACGTTCCCCTGTCCGTAATTGCCGGCAGCCAGGTCCAGGTCGCCGTCCCCGTCTATGTCGCCCCAGGCCACAGTCCAGGTATCGGCTGAGTCGGCCGACCTCCAGGAAGGGCTATTCTCCAAGACGCCCCCTCTGTTCAAATAGACAGCGTTACTCTGCGCCCAATTCCCCACGGCTAGGTCAGGGTATCCATCCCCATTCATGTCGCCCCAGGCCACACTTACGGTGTTATCGAGGTCATAGGATCTCCAAGAGGCGATGGTCTCTAAGAAGCCCCCTCTGTTTATATAAACAGCATTTGGTTGTCCCCGATTCCCTGCGGCCAGATCCAAGTCCCCATCCCCGTCCACATCCCCCCAGGCCACGCTCCAGGTATTATCGGAGTCATCTGACCTCCAGGAGGGGGTGGTTTCGAGGATGCCTCCGTCGTTCAAGTAAACGACATTTTGCTGTCCGCAGTTTCCGGCGGCCAGATCCAGGTCCCCGTCGCCATCAACGTCCCCCCAGGCCACACCGCCGGTATGACTCAAATCATCTGAGCTCCAAGAAGGGGAGGTCTCCAACATGCCTCCTTCGTTCAAATACAAATCGTTCGCTGCCTCCCAATTCGCGGAGACCAGGTCTAAGTCCCCATCCCCGTCCACATCCCCCCAGGCTAGGGAGGTGTTAATGTCGGAGTCGTCCGACCTCCAGGAGGGGGCCCTCTCCAAGGGAACCGGGCTGCCGATCTCCATTCGGATAGCCGCCTCAAAGACCAAGGCTAAACCTATGCCCAGGATCACGCCCAGGACCGGATAAAGCAGCTCTCTAAGCAGTTTTCCCATCTCCAGCTCCTTCTATGGAATGCAGTTCCAGTGCAAGATCAAGGGATTCTTGTGGGCCAGGTCCTTCTTATGATTTGTGGCTCTTCCCCCTCAGGCCTCCAGGCGATAGCATATATGTCGTTGGCTATGATGAACTTAAAGGGGGTATACATCAGGAAAGAGATCGTGGCCCTCACCAGGGGATGGCGTAAGAAGGGATAGGCCTTCCCACGGATGTCGGTGAACTCCGTCCCTGTGCCATGCCAGGCGGCCTGTTCCACGGTCAGGTTTTCCAGCCAGACTTTAGAGGAGAAGCCGGCCTCATCCAGGCTTCGTTTCAGGCTGAGGATGTCCTGCTCGTTGACGTGGACCTCCGGTTCGTAGTCGGTGCGGGGGTCATGGGGAAGCCTTGGCAGGAGGAGCCGGAGTAGGGGGTAGCCGTATCGGAGCGCCCATCGGTTGGGGAGGGTGTGGAGGATGAGATACCCCTTTGGGCTCAAGACGCGGTAAGCCTCCCGAAGGGCGCGGCTAAGCTGCCAATCGTGTAGGTGTTCGACAAGGTCCAGCATGAAGACGCGGTCAAAAGCCCCATCTGCGAAAGGGAGGGCTGTGGCGTCGGCCCGCCCCAGGGCCACCTGGTCCCCCTCGGGGGCCACTCGTAGGGTCCGCCGGCTCAACCGCAGGCAAGAGGGCGAGTAATCTATCCCCACCACCTCCGCCCCTCGCTTGGCGGCGTGGAGCGCTATCTCCCCTCGACCGCATCCTATGTCCAGGACCCGCATCCCCGGCCTCAAGTCCGCCAGGGCAAGGGAGCGGGCCATCCGCGGCGACACCCTCTCCCCCCGGCTGGCGAGGAAGCGCTCATATTCCTCCCGGCCCACAAAGCGCAGCAGCGTTTCCTCATCGTATCGCTCGGCCGGGACTGACTTAAGGCTTCCCATCCCTTTGGCCTCTAAACATGCCTGTTGCAAGTGTGCAAGTTTGCAAGTATGCAAGTATGCAAATCATTTACTTGCCCACTTGCCCACTTGCTACTTGCCCACTTGCTACTTGCTCACTTGCCACTTGCCCACTTGCTACTTGCTCACCTGCCTCGATGATGCTCGATAACCTCAGTCAGATAGGCCTTTACCGTCGCGCCGATGGATTTGGGAGAGAACCTCTCTCGGAACAGCTCTTGTCCCCTTTCAGCTATCCTCTCGCGCAATGCTCGATCGCGCTTCAACGAGAGGATGGCCTGGGCCAGGGCCTGGGGGTTGGCCATTTCGCACAGGAGGGCGTTCTCCTTGTGAGCCAGCACCTCCCTGGCTGCGGGGGAATCCCCCGTGATGACCGGCTTTCCCATGGCCAGGGCCACGAAGACCTTGTTCGGCACCACCCGCTTGGCCTGCGGGGTATCGCCGAAGATGCCCAGACAGACGTCCGCAGGGAGGATGTGCTCGGCAATCAGGGCCTCAGGCGAAAGCCACGTCCGATGGAAGGTAACGTTCTTCACCTGGAGCCTCTCTGCCAGGGAGGCGACTTCATCATAGGTCTGGCCATCCCCCACCAGCTCAAAAGAGATGTCCGGGTAGCCTTCCAGGACCTTGGCGGCCTCGACGACGTAATTGACCCCATGGAGGGGGATGTATTGGCCGAAGTAAAGGACCCGGAAGGGCTCGCGATCCCCTCGTCGCGGTGGCTGGCGATGGCGGCAATAGATGTCTTCGGCGCCGACGTATGCCCAGCGCAGCTTACCCCTATCCACACCAAATTCATCATGGAGGTATCGCGCGTGGGCCTCCGTGTCCAGGAGTACCAGGTCCGCCAAACGACAGGATAACTTATCCACCAGGTAGACCATTCGAGCCAGGAGCGAGCTCCGGCGGGCCAGCCTGCGGTCCTCGACTATAATCTCGGTGAGGGGGATGAAGATGTCGAAGGCCAGGGGTTTCCGTGCGAGGATAGCCAGCAGTTTGGCCAGGAGCATATCGAAATGACCTGCATAGCCCACCATCATGACATCGTAGTGGCCGACCCTGGCGTATTCCTTGAGGAGCCTGAGGTAGCTCACTAGGAAACGGCGCCACAGGCGCGGGGCAAAGAGCCCCCCTCTCACCGCTTCGATCTTATCGGCCGTATCGCGCCACAGCTCGGCGTGGCACTCTATTACCTCCACACCATTCTGCCGCAGCCCCTCGATGATGACCCTGTTCCGCGACCGGTCTATATCGTAGGTGCCGAAATAGCAGACCCTCATCACGTCATAAAGCGCTCCCCGCCCGACGGCGGGGACGCCGTCGGATAGCTGATTTTCGGCATCCTCTAATTCCGACTATGATTACGCCACTATCCGCCACGTGGCGAACATGGCGGTGAATAATGATAGGAGCATCGTCGAGAGATACCATATCGCCCAACGCAGAGCCCGATTCCTAACCATGGACGCTAACAGCATGAAGGCCGGAAATAATACCAACACGTATCTCGGCAGCGCCGCTAGGGGATAAGGGGGGCGGAAATCCTGCAACAGAACGACGAATAGGACGCTGAACATATAGAGGCTATAACTTAAGCGCAAGCGGCGAAGGGAGAGGAAGGAAAGGAAGGCGAACAGCCCCACACACGCCAGGTCGAGGGAGTTGTAGAAGAGCCGCCTGGAGAAGGTGTCCTCTGGGTTAAGAGGGGGGAACCTCTCGGTATCTAGGATAGCCATCAGGCTGTCGAAGATGTTATTCCAGGGCCAGGAGGCATGGACCGCCCACTGCGTTCGATAGGTCTCAACAACCGATAGCGGTTCGCCGATGTAGAGGTAGCGAAACAGTAGAAAGGCCAGCGTGCCCAAGGGGATGAGGAGGAGGGATAGAACATCCCATCGAATCGAACGGGGCTTGAACCCCCTCTCAGCCAGGTATTCGTAGAGCAAGGGGAGAAGGAGGAGCAGGCCCAACTGCTTGGTTAAGGCGGCGAGGAGCCCTATGATGCTGGCCGGAAGCCACCTGCCCTTCCTGGCATAGTAGAAGGACGAGACCGCAAAGAGGAGGAAGGACGACTCGGTATATGCCCCCAGGAAGAAAAAGGCGGTGGGGAAAACAGAGAGGTAGATGAGGGTATGCAGGGCGACCTGAGAGTCGAATTCCAACTCAGCGAGCCTGTAGAGGTAGATCAGAGCGAGGAAGTAAGCCAGGTTCGAGACGATTATCCCAGCCAGCAGGTAATTGCCAAAGGCCACATAGCCGACGAGCCTGGTCAAGAGGGGATAGAGTGGAAAGAAGACGGTGGTGCCGTCGCCTTTAGCGTAGCCCTGCATGGCTATCTTGGTATACCATATGGTGTCGAACCGTTGCCAGACCCCTAGCAGCAGGTCGGCGATGCCAGGAGGGACGGGTGGGACACCGTGATAGTATGTGACGTGATACAAAGGAAATTGGTAGAGCGCCATGGCCGCGATCAGGGAGAGCGAGACCCTCAGGACGACCACGATCAGGAGGGCGTGTTTGAAAGCGGCATCCCATTTAGTAATAGCCTCCATCTGAGTCCCTCCTATAAACGTCTGCTCAGGAAAGCGGCCGCAAAGTAGGCGAGCAGCCCGATGAGCAGGGCGCTCGTAAACCCAGAATTTATGGCCACGACGATGGCCAGGACGGAGGCGAGGACGGACGCGGCCCCATTTACCCCCCAGACCCAGGGGACCACCTCGCTCGCCTTGCGAGTCACCAGCTTGATGCCTAGAGGGAAGGGCATCCCCATGAGAAGGCCAAGGGGAAGCAATGATAGCACGGATATAGCGATCCTGCCAGATGTCTCCATCTTTATGAGGTATTCGAATGCCCCGGGGAGGAATAGGGTGTAGCCGGACAAGAGGGTGACCAGAGCGATGATAACTAAAGCTAGACGTGCATTGATTGGCCTGAAGGGGGTGAGGTTTGTTAGCAGGCTCCCGATACCGCTGAATAGCAGCATGGAGAAGAGGACGACCGATAAGGCATAGACCGGATGCCCCAAGAACAGTATGAACCGCTGCATGAGGGACATCTCCACCATCATGTAGCCCAATCCGAGGCAGGTGAAATATGAGAGTAGACCCACCTTACCTTCAGTGGCCTTCAAATCGCCCCTCCTGAATATCGAGAGCGGGCCGATTATGAACGCCAGGGTTATAAGCGCTACTATCAGGAGCAAGCTAACTAGTATAAAGACCGCGCGGAGGTTGGCCTCGGTCAGCCCCTGTCTTATCCTATGGGGGCCGAATATCTTCAGGAAGTCTTTTGGGCGGAGCATGTAGAAGAAGAAAGGCCTGTCATCGGTCGGCGGCGAGACGTCTATCGGATACGTGCGGCAGAACCCCATCAAATCATCGGACATCATCAGGTCGCAGAAGGCCTCCTCCCGACAAGCAAGCGGCGTGTAAATCACGTCAAACCCCATCTCCCAACTGACCCTCTCCACCTCCTCGATCTCGCTCGGCAGAAAGGGAGACCTCTTCAGGAGAACGGTGCCCACACCGATTGGGCTGTCCTCTCCGCGCATCTTCCTCACTATGATAATATGCTGTCTTGGATCATCAACGCCGGCATCCGCCCAGGCTGCCATCCCGAGGGATGCCAGGCGAAGGGTCTCCCCGGGAAGCTCCTCGAAGAACCAGCGCGAGAGGGTCAATATCCCATCTGGCTCCAAATGGTGATAATAATCTAGAAAGGCCTCCTTTGTATAGAGGTTGTTCTCCGTCAGGATGAACGCCCCTGCGGAGGTGGCAGCCCACGTATCGGTGAAGGACGACTGGATTATATCGAACCCCCTATCGAGGCGGGCGATGTAGCTCCGCGCCTCATCGAGCACTATGTTGACCCCAGGTTGACTGTAGACATGTCCGCTGAACTCGCCATATAGATTGTTCACCACCTCCACAATGAGGGGGTTGATCTCTACGCCATATACCTCTCGCTGATTGAAGGCCAATGCGGTCAGGACGTCTCTCCCGCCGCCAGGGCCGATGATCAAGACGCTGGCGTCTTCTTTAAGATAGTGGGCCAGGGCTGTTATATCGTGTTTCAGGTAAGCGACCTTCTCCAAGTCTCCGTCGAACTCCGTGATCACCGTCACCGCCGCCGCATCAATGGTCATTATCAATTCGTCCGGCATATGCCCCTCGTAGTTATCGCTCAGCCCCCAACCGAAGGGCCGCGGCAATGACTCCTGGGGCGGGTGGACGGCGATCCTCGAGAATGAATTCCAACCTTCATACAGCTTAGGGGCCTCCCTCTTGCCCAGCTTGATAAAACTTATCCTCAGAATGTCACTGCGAATCTCCACTATGAGAAGACCAGTAAGTAGGAAGCTTAAAACTATGGCAGTGAGGAGGAGCTTCTGATCCTTCGCCGCGGAGCTGAAAAGGAGGGCGGCTACGCAGGCGAAGATGGAGACCACGATCACCGCCCCAGGGCCTCCGAAGAGGGTCAACGCCGGTATGGTGAGTATGCATCCCACACCCGCGCCACCCAGATCTGAGAAGTAAAGCTTGCTGATGTCGCCTGACAGGTGTGCCATCGCCAGGGAAAGGCAGAAACCCCCCAGGAAGAAGGGCACCGCCACTACGCTATAGGTCAAGCCCAACGAGAAGAGGCCCGATAACGAGATCTCCGATGGGAAGGGCACACGGATATGGATGAAAAACGATAACAATATCGCCATTGAGAAAAGCAGGGCGAGGAGGGCCAATTGCCGTTGGAATCCATCTTTGGGGAAGCGATGCGGGAAGAGGTAGATGCAGATGCCGCTGACGCTCATCCCCAGGAGGGCCAGTGATATGGCCATGAAAGCGAAGTGATACCACATGGTCACGGAAAATATCCTGGTGAGCACCAGCTCCAACATCAATATGGACAGCGAGACGAAGGAGATGCCGGCAAATATCCTGGCCTTTATTTTCTCCACGTCAATGACGACTCCTAATCACTCCACATACCGCTAACTCGTGAGTGCGACGACTCCCGTCGTCGCAGCGCGAAATCGGGAGATTTCGCACTCCACATGCTGTAACGCCGCCTTATGTATAGCCTGACCCCCCCGATAGCCTGCTCGATGTATGCCGCCTCGTTGCTTTGCAGATAGGCGTTCAGGGGGTCATCAGGCCACTTCGAGGGCATCAAAGGGTCAACTACGATGTAGTCCGCCTCGCGATAGTCCCCCACGAAGCTATTTGAGTTGAAGCCCCCCTCGATCTCGACCCCTTCGCCCATATACCACCTCATGGCGCTGGTATAGCCCCAGACGAATATGACCTCACCCCCCTCCAGCCGAGGCAAGAGGTAGCTAGCCACGGCCTTATACCTGTTCTCCTGCTGGGTGTAGATGCCCCATGAGGTCTGGGCCATGGAGTAGAGGATTGCGCCGGCGACGAGCAGGACGAATGCCCAATGCAGATAGTCCTGGCTCCTGAGCTTCTCGAGATATGCGCTCACCGCCGAGGCGAAGGAGGCGGCCAAGATCGCTAGAGGGGGCTCGAAGATGGCCGCATACCTGAACATCTTGAAGCTGAGGTAGAAGGATAGGTAGGCGAAGGGGAGGAGGAGGGAGAGGAGCAGGAAGAGGTCAAGCCTTTCTCTCCGGAGGAGGGCGAAGCCGATGCCCAGCCCCAGGAGGGCGAGCACACCAGGGCTGTAGCTCGGCAGGTAGGGGAGATAGCCCCGCCAATACCAGTAGAGATAGGTCCACCAGGGCTGCTTATCGTAGATCACGCCGTTAATCACCTCCCGATGCCCATACCTCTGCTCCCAACTCCAATGCTCCCTCATAGTCTGGAGGACCGAGCCCAGGCGGTCAAGGATGGGCGCGTAGGTCAGAAGGAAGAGGGCCAAAGCGATGAGCAAGGCCAGGGTCATCTTCCCCAAAAGCGGCCACTTGGGAGCGCTTCCCTCCTTGAGGTTTATGAAGCCCAGATAGAGGAACGAGATGGGGACGAGGATCACCGTGAGGAGCTTGGTAGCCGCCGCTAAGCCCAGCGCGACGCCACCCCATAGGGCATATCGCGTCTCTTCCGTCTCGAAGAAACGCCAGAAGGCATACCAGCTCAATGTGAAGAAGAAAACAGCCGGCGCATCCAACAGAGCCCTCCTCGAGACCCAGAGGACGATAGGGGAGGTGGACCAGAGGCAGACCGCCATCAGGCCGCCGGTGAGACCGGCTACTTCCCTGGCGAAGACGAATATGACCACTCCGGTCAGGAAGCCGAACAGGGCGGAGGGCAGGCGGGCGCTGAGATCGGACCGGCCCAGGAGCTGCAGGGAGAGGCCGATGAGGTATTTCCCCAGAAAAGGGTGCTCCGGATTCCGGGTGAAGTTCCCTTGCAGGTATTCCAGGCCGGCCAGGGAGTAGGTGACCTCGTCGCAATAGAAGCTCTTCACATCTAGATTATAGAAGAAGTTAAATAACGAATAGGTGAGAACGATCCCAGTCAGGATCACTCCAGCAAGCTTGGATGACATTATAACTTGCCCCTCCTCACGATCAGGTCTGCCAGCATCCCCAACGCTCCTATCTGAACACCCGTCAACACGATCATCACCGTCGAGGTGGGGACATGGAGGTTGAAGACGATGAGGTCGCGGATCAGCTTGATCCCTCCTACCGACAGGAGGAAGAGGCTGATGGGCAGAAAAACCTTGAGGGGGTTGAAATACATCGCTGTCCGCACCACCAGGAGGAAGTAATTCCAGGTATCGCGGATAGGGTGGATGGTGGATTTGCCTTTTCTCTTGTAATAATCTATGGGTATAAACTTAACCATGTATCCGTCGTTCAGGAAGGCGACGGTGATGGTGCCCACCCAGGAGTGGCCCCTGGGCAGGATGTCCAGATACCTCTCTGCTATCTCTTTCTTAAAGGCGCGGAAGCCAGAGTTGAGGTCGGGGATCCTGGTCTCAGTGAGGTAAGAGGCCAGGAGGCGTGCCAGGAGCTTGACCAGGGAGCGCAGTTGCTTGAGGCTGCCCATCTCGCGCTTCCTGGCCCCGACCACCATGTCGTACTGATCAATGTGCTCCAAAAGCCTGGGGATATCCTGGTTGGGATAGGTGCCATCACCATCGGTCATGACGATGATCTCCCCCCGTGCTGCCTGCATCCCCGTCGTCCGCGCTGCCCCTACGCCGCGGTTCTGGGGATGGCTGATCAGCTTTACAGAGGGCCTCTGGCGCACGATCTCGGCGGTTCGGTCGGTCGAGCCATCGTCCACCACGATGACCTCATAATCGTAGCCGCTGGCATCCATGGTCTCGATGATCACATCCAAATCGTCGCCGATGGCAGCTTCCTCGTTATAGGCGGGGATGACGATGCTAATCACGCTTCCTACCCCCTTGACACTATAAAACTTTGAAAGCGCTCATATCTTTTCAACATGGTTATCGGGTCCACTAAAGGGCTGAACCACGACATGCCCGAACAATTCCGTCTCCTCTGAATCTCCCTGCGCTTCCTCCACATCTTGGGCAACGAGCCTAAACCAGCTAACCTGCCTTGTAGGGGGCTAATATCTCGCTTCTTTATCAAGCTGTAGAGTATCGCTGCCAGATCGTAGAAGACGATGAGGGGCAGGAAGACGAAGAGCTGAGGGGCGGGGTAGTTCTTGACTATGGTCCAGATCTTGTTCCTCCCCAGGAGCCGGTTCTTGAAGGGGGTGCCTTCCATCCCTGTCCCCGAATGGATGTGATGGACGATCGCACGGGGGTTATAGATGCACCTCCATCCCCTCAGCCTCGCTCGCCAGGCGAGGTCAACGTCCTCATGGTAACAGAAGAAGTCCTCGTCGAAGAGGCCCACGTCCTCCAGCATCTCGCGGCGATAGAGCGCCGCCCCCGCGCAGGGCCCAAATACCTCTATTGGCTCTGTCTCGAGGCCGTCGTCCCGCTCTCCCCCCAGCCGATCCCAGGCGATGCCCGCCCTGTCTATCCTGATGCCCGTCGAGTTAATGATGCCCGCGTGGTGGTAGAAGAGCATCTTGGAGGCGCACATGCCAACCCGGTGATCGCCCTCGGCGACCTTGACCAATTCCTCGAGCCAATGGGGGTCAACCCTGGTGTCGTTGTTCAGGGTGACGATGTAATCCCCCTGTGCCACCCTGATGCCCACGTTGTTCCCCGCGGCGAAGCCCAGGTTCTCATCGTTTCTGATGACCTTGACCTGCGGGAACCTCTCGGCGACGAACTCGACTGAGCCGTCGTCGGAGCCGTTGTCAACCAGGATGATCTCGTCTGGGGGACGAGTCTGCGCCAAGAGGGAGAGGAAACACTCCTCGAGATACTGCTTGCCGTTCCAGTTGAGCACTATCACCGAGACCCGCTTGTCCATCGCTTCATCATCCGGCATCGTAGTCTACCTCAAAGATCCAGACACCCCTATCATGGTAGACGAGTTGATAGTTCGGACTCTGGATAAGCTCCTCCGGGCGGATAACGCTCTCCCGCTCCCCGATATAGATGTGCGTCACCCCTTTGGCCTTTAAAAGGCGCAGTGTATCATCTGTATCCAGCGAGTTAGCGGCCTTAGACAGAACAAGGACATCGGCGAAATAGCCCTCATCAACCGGCCTCTCGCTGCTGTAGATCACAGGTGGCAGGGTCGTCTCCCGACCGGTCAGCAAGGGGATCCAATAGCCAGCATCTATCCCGATCGCATAATCCGGCGCCCACTCGGGTATGGTAGCATTGACCAGGAATTTCGCCCCTTTCGTGACATTATCCTGGATCCAACGCATAGCCATCATATCAGCTTTTCCGACATAAATGGCGATGGGGTCAAAGATCCCCAGCATTTCCTTTGCCCCTAGAAAGGCGATGGCGGCGAGCACGACCCCGCCGATAAGCCTGGCTTTGGGGAAAGCCCTGTGGATAGATCGCCACAGGTTGGCCATGAGGTAACCGACGAAGGCCGACGCGGGCAGAAACATGGATATGAGGACGGTTACAAACTCTACCATGCCGACCCCAGGCAAGGGTATCCAATAAGGGTTCGACGCAATCAAGAGAAAAAGTGCCCATATAAAGATCAGGATTATGTGATGCTCTCTTCGCCATAATCCCCAAATTATACCACCTAAGCTCAAGACTAGCAAAGGGATATTGGAATAGAACGAAGACGCCTCGCCGATCCTATCTATCGAGAAGTATCCAGGGCCGAGGTATGAGCGTGGCCGCAATGGATCGCTTTCATAATTAATCAGGAGGTTCCTCAACCAGGGCGCAATAAGCACAAAGGTGAACAAAACTAAAATCGCAAATCTTAACCAGATTCCCTTCATCATCCTTAACTCGCCTCTCTTGGCCCACGATTTATAAAACAGATATAAAAAAGCGAAGGGAGGATAAAACATCAGGATTCGGTAGTGACTCAGGAAGAGGCCAGCCAGCGCGATAGAGGCGGCCAGCGCATATCCCCAATGCCTCTCGTCCCCATCTATCCATTCCATCATCAACACTATGGCTATGGGAAGGATGACCAGCCCGGTGAGCTGGGTGAACCTCCCCCAATACACGTAGTAAGCAGGGAAAACGGATATCAGCCCCACCATCAAAGCCCCGATAAGCCCGGCAACCCTGTCCTCCGTGAGTCTAAAAACGAAGAGAAATACGGATAAGATCAATAATGCGTTCAGCATCTGCCCTATCACCAGTGTCAACTGGATAACATCTTCCCCTGTCAGCCAATGGAGAAAAGCCACAACGGAGTGGAACCCAAAGTGATAAGTAAACGATTTGAGCGGGGCATAAGGCTCATATGACTCAGGAACCTTTCCATTCTCCACAATCAATTGCGATATGAGGGCGTGGTGATAGCCATCGGTGCCTGGTGGTATAGCCAGGTCTCTGACGGGAACAAATCGCACGATCAAGGAAAGCACCAGCAAAAATACCAACAAAATGTAGATGCCATCTATCTTGACCCTAAGAGCCCTTGTCGCCCCAAATTTCCCCTCCCTTGCTAGCTCACGCATCGTGCTCCAGAGGGCTATGAAGCCAAAGGCCAGCATCATCACCATAGCCTTCACTGTGTCCAGCTTCAAGCCGATCAATGTGCAAAACAAAAGCAGAAGAGGGACCAGCGCTGTGCTGAGCCCCACGGAGACGATCAGGCGCTGGATAAAATCAAAGCCAGATCGCGGCAGGAGCAAGGTGAAGAGGGCATAGCCGGGGAGGAGAAACAATGCAACCGAGAAAGTGATAAGCCTGAGGTTTCCCGTCACGCCTCTCCATACGTCTCGCACCATCACCCCCAGGCCATAGTCATAATACGTCCTGAAGGCCAGGTCTCCATCCTGCACCTGGCCATTCACATACATCGCCCCTTCCGGGTAAGCATCCAGGGGGCTATACCAGGCTGTGATAGCGTCGCCAGGTGTCGAATCTGGCGATTCGATGGCGAAGAAGTAGGTTTTGCCCCTTGAATCTGGTAAGGGGGGGAAGCTGAATCTATGATAGGTGCCATCCCTTATCTCTGCGGCGTTCAGGGTGACCGTGGCTATATCCTTTGGGCTGGCTGGATCCGGCTTCAAGCGGAAGGTCACCTCCTGGGTGTTCCTCCGCGCATAGGTTGTCATGAACACATCTATCCGGCTCAAGCCCGCATAGTGAGAGATGAAGGACTGGCCCACCGTATACGACCCGCAGATCTCACCCACTGGTTGGCTGCGCTGGTACTGCATATTATCTACGGAATCGGTGCACCCGCTCAGAAACCCAACTGCAACTGCTAGAGTGGTTCCCAAAATCAGCCTTCTGATCTTCATCTTACCTGCCATAGATGATCTCTTTTGACTACTCTATCTCCAAATAGCCTATTACTGCCCGGTGGCCATCCCAATCAATTGGGTAGGAGCTAGACATGACCCTTAAGGGTTCCTGCCCAGGTACAGATAAACCTACACGAATAGTGTATGTTCCTTTAGGCACCTTTAACGGCACAAAGAAGTCATAAGTCTCCCTGATTATCTCCCCTTTCTTCCAACGCGAGGTCGGATATCGCCCATGAACTGGATCATGATCATTCTGCGCCACAATTACACCATCCTTATCCACGATATGCACGAATATGCGATAATTCTCACCCATCTCCGCCAAGCATCGCCAATAATAAGTGATGTAAAACCTCGTTCCCTCATATACGTTCGTTGCTTTAAATCCTATCCCGGCCTTACTCAGGTTATAACCCAATAGTTGCACTTGGTCTCCAAAGATCACATCTGTAGGAAAATCTGGTGAAAGCATAAAGGATTCCGCTTCTTTTAGAACAGCTTTACAAAGTTTTACATGGTCAAATGCGATTTCTCTACATAAAAGCCCGGCCTCGCGCACTTCGCCCTCTCTGCTTTGAAAGTAGATATTTTTAATGTTCTTGGGTGGATAAGGCAAAGGATTAGCAGGGAAGGTCTCCTCCCCTAATAAGTACGACCGCAATATCTGTGGATTCCAATGGTGAACCACCCAGATATTATCACCCCTTCTTCTCTCTTCCCCAAGCAATTTATAGAGATAATATTCTGTCCACTCGTAATGTGGAGATAAAATAACGCTATCCCTTTCCACATTTTCTATGACCGTATTGGTAAACTCATCATAGAAAGTGTTCTCACTTTGATTAACAATAGGATAGTTTGTGATACAGAGGAAAAGCCCATAAAGTCCGAAGAATATCAATAGAAGCTTTCTGCTTACAAGCTTGAGCGGCAAGTTATCGCTTCGAAGAAACTTCAGCATGCTAATAAGGCGCTTCATGCCTATAGAGATGAGGATTGTGAAGACCAAGTAGACAGGGATTAAATAAGCGTATGTTTCGTTGCCACCATAGGATAGTGATAAAGACAGTATACCCGCCATAATTAGTAGGAAGAAAATAGCGTATTTTCTATGATCCCGTACAGACCTATATAATCCTATCAAAGCAACAACTATTCCAGACACGCGAAATTGATCTTTCAACAGCACTGCAAATAGGGGAATACGGAAGGTGACGAGCTCCCTTAAAGGGACACCAAATATTTTAGTCCTGTGTCCAGTCAAGCTAATAAACCACCAGAAATCTTTAAAGCTACGGATATTTGATCCTAAATAAGGCGCATCTTGGAGTGATCGAATAAAAATATATGAATATTGGGAAGCTCCTAATATGATAAAACAGAATATCACTAACAGGAGTTACGCAGTTAGCAGTTGAGCGACGGCCATCTTTCCTCGCAGAGGG
>CAYQVA010000013.1:0-15501 GCA_964420815.1 uncultured Anaerolineae bacterium | reverse complement strand
CGCACCCCTAGGCGAATACCTCCTCGAGATCGGGATGTATGATCCTCTAACCGGGAAACGCTTGCCCGTGCTGGAAGAAGGGGTGGTGCAAGGCGATAGGGTCCTGTTAGAGAAGATAGAGGTGACCGAGCCAGCCCGGTCAGCCGATTTAGCGGATTAAGCGGATTGGGTAATCCATTTAATCGGCTGACTCGGCCTAATCGGCTGACTTGGCTAGCCCGGTAGATGATGGTATAATAGGGCTGCGTCAGGAAGGAGAGGGATCCATGATAAACCAACTAGTGAGCCGCCTGCAATCGAGCCTCATCGTTGGGGGCAGGCTGGCCTTATGGGCGCTGGTAGCGCTCTGCCTCGTCGTCGGGGTTATAGGGGGAGGGCTCGTCGTCACCCTCTCGCCCCTGATGGCCTTCGGCCTCGTGGTGTTGCTGATTGGCGGCCTGATGATGCTGAAGAGCACCCAGGTGGGGCTCCTCGCCCTCATCGGCGTCGCCACCCTCCTCCCCTTCGGCGTCATCCCCGTTAAAATCGGCTTCTACCCCACCTTCCTCGATGCTGTGCTGTTAGCCCTTTTCTTCGTCTGGCTGGCCAGGGTGGTTACCCGGGCCGACAAACAGGTGATCACCTCCCCCCTCGCTCCGCCCATCCTGGCCTTCATCTTCCTGGCCTTCTTCTCCTTCGTAGCCGGCACGGCCCACGCCGATATCACTAAGGAGTCCCTGCGCCACTTCCTGGAGATCGTCATCAGCATCTGCGTCTTCTTCGTGGTGGTCAACTTCGTCAGGAGCCGTCGGCAACTAGAGGGGATCGCCAAAGCCATCATCCTGGCCGGCTTCGCCGAGGCCCTCATCGGCATCGTTCTCTACTTCCTCCCCCGCCACCTGACCGTGCGTCTCCTTTCCACCCTGCGCTTCTTCCACTACCCTGCTGGTTGGGGGGTGCTCCGCTTCATCGAGGACAACCCCCTCCTGCCCATGCGGGCTATTTCCACCTCCATTGACCCCAACGTCCTGGGCGGGACCCTCATCTTTGTCACCTGCCTTACGGCTCCGCAACTCCTCGCCGAGCGACCTCTCCTCAGGAAGGCCTGGATAGGGCCTATCCTGGCGACGATGGTCGCCTGTATGGTTCTAACTTTCTCCCGCGGCTCCTTCTCAGGGCTGGGCCTGGCCCTGCTCTTCATCGGCGTGACCAGATACCGCAGGCTGCTCCTCCTGCTCCTCATCGCTGGCCTTATCTTCCTCCTTCTACCTCAGACCCAGGAATATATCCAGCACTTTCGCGCCGGAGTTCGCGGCCAGGACCTGGCCACCAAGATGCGCCTCGGCGAATACAAGGACGCCTTGATCCTCATCCGTCGTTACCCCTGGTTCGGCGTGGGCTTCATCGCCCCTCCGGATATTGACCTCTATATCGGCGTGTCGAACCTATACCTCCTCATCGCTGAGAAGATGGGGCTCGTCGGCCTGAGCGCCTTCCTGCTGACCATGCTTGTCCTTGCCTTCCATATCTTGCGGGCCTTCAGGCGGGCGACTTCAAGGGAGCAACCGATCCTCTTAGGGCTGACAGCGGCCTTAATAGGCGTCTTAGTGGGTGGCCTCTTCGACCACTACCTCTTCAGCTTTCCCCACTCATCTGCCCTCCTCTGGCTCTACATCGGGCTGACTATGGCGGCGATTCGGCTAGAGGGCGAAAGAAACAGCAATGATGTCGAGGAGATCTAAGACATCGAAACCCCTTATTCTCCCCCTCCTGATAGTGGGCGTAGTGATCCTTTGGGGCTCCAGCTTTGTCTTAAGCAAATTCGCCTTGGAAGAAATCGGGGCAGTGACACTGGCCTTTTACCGGCTAACTTCCCGCCAGCTTATTGGGGACCTGTTCACCCTCCTATCTGCCCTTTGCTGGGCCATTTATTCGGTGTGGGGCAAGAGAACCTTGGCGAGGCATAAACCCCTCCTGGTCACCAGCGTGGCAGCCAGCTTCGGCACCATCTTTCTCCTTACGATGGCCCTTTGGGAAGGCATGGCCCTGCTCCTCTCGGTTCAGACCTGGTTCTTTATCACTCTGCTGGGCATCTTAAGTGGAGCCTTGGCTTACCTTTTTTGGTATGCCATATTGGAAAGGATGGAAGCCTCTCGAGCAGCCGTCTATCTCTTTTTGATCCCCGTATATTCGACCGCGTTAGCCGTCCTGACCTTCAGCGAGCCTATTACCCCTAAGACCGTCATGGGTGCCATCTTAATCATCGGCGGCCTCTTTGCAGCGCAAGCAGGCGGAAAGGGGGCAATTAGATGAATAGAGGCGAGGCCAAAGGAGGTGACAAGTTCTTCATCTGTAGGATAAACGAAGATAAATGCGCCCATTGCGGGATGTGCGAGGAGGTCATCTTTTGCCCAAGCCCCGAGGCGTGCATCGGCTGCCTGGCCTGCTTCCAGGGCTGCCCGTATCAAGCCAGGGAGCTCGTGGAGGATGAAAACCCTCGAAAAACCATTCGCATCCAGGTTGACGGCAAAGGCCTCGAGGTCCCGGAGAGGATCACGGTAAAGAGGGCGCTGGAGATGGCGGGGCTCTACTTCGGGGTATTCCCCGGCGAGGGCGACATCCAGGCCCCTTGCCGCACCGGAGGGTGCTATACCTGCCTGGTCCTGGCCGATGGAAAGCCTGTGCGCTGCTGCGTATCCCCCGTGAGGGAGGGGATGGTCATCCAAACCAGCCTCCCCGAGGATTTCACGCCCCTGAGGATCATCCATGGCCCTCAGCCTCATTCAGTGGGAGGCAAGGCGACCCCCTGGTGGCTGAAGGCCAGGGGGCGCTACATCGAGGTGGCCATCTGGGCGGCGGGGTGCAACCTCAGGTGCCCCCAGTGCCAGAACTTCACCACCACCTACGACGGGAGGAGCGCGCCCTTGAGCCCCCGGCAAGCGGCCGAGAGGGTGACCAGGGCTCGCCATCGCTATGGCGTGGACAGGATGGCTATCTCCGGCGGCGAGCCGACGCTCAATCGTCCCTGGCTCATCGAATATTTCAGGGAGCTGAAGGCGCTCAACCCCGACCCCGACGCTCGGCTCCACCTGGACTCCAACGGCACGCTGTTGACCAGGGATTATATTGATGAGCTGATTGACGCCGGCGTCACGGACATCGGCATCGAGCCTAAGGGGCTTTACCCTGAGACCTTCATGCGCATCACAGGCATCGAGGATGAGGCCCTGGCCCGCAGGTATCTGGAGACCGCCTGGAGTGCCATCGGGTATGTGGCCTCAAACTACAAAGACAGAGTTTTCCTCGGCGTTGGCCTCCCTTACAACAAAGCTCTGATAAGCCTGGAGGAGGTGAGGGAGTTTGGGAGGAGGCTGGCCTCCATAGACCCGGGCGTGCAGCTCTGCGTCCTCGACTACTTCCCCACCTTCAGGAGGAGGGACATCGAGAGGCCGCACCCCGGGGAGATGCTGACCGTCAAGCGCATCCTGGAGGGTGTGGGGCTGAAGGCCGTTGTAGTGCAGACGGCCATCGGCCACATCGGGCCCGGTTAGGGCGTGCGCAGCCGAAAGCCCGGGGAGCACGAGGTGACGCGCGGTCACGCCAACTTGAACTTATAGCTGGTTGGCATCCAATCCGGCGTGACCGCGTGTCAGGGGTGCCCCCTCGTCCCTCTCATACCCTCCATATCTTGGGGCCTGCATGCAATTGCTGCGCAAGTCCAGTAAATCAAGGTTGACTACCAGGCGAGAATGAGGTATCATCTAGCAGCGAAAGGGGGCAGATGATGCTCAAAGGCCTGCTGATCACCATGCGACCGAAACAATGGATCAAGAACCTCTTCATCTTCACCGCCCTAGTCTTCGCCGAGAAGCTATTCGAATTGCAGCTTCTGGCCAGGACGATCACCGCCTTCGTCCTCTTCTGCATCATCTCCAGTTGCGTTTACCTCATCAACGACCTGGCCGACATGGAGAAGGACCGCCGGCATCCTATCAAGTCAAAGCGCCCACTGGCCTCAGGGCAACTGAAACCTTCCGTAGCCATCGCAGCCACGATGGTGCTGACGGTCGCCTCTCTGATCGGCTCCTTCTCGCTAAGCCTACTCTTCGGCCTCATCGCCCTCGCTTACCTCCTGCTAATGATCGCCTACTCCTTCGCCCTCAAGGACATCGTCATCCTTGATGTCTTGACCCTCGCCCTGGGCTTCGTCCTGCGGGCGGTGGCCGGGGCGGTAGCCATCGCCGTCCCCATCTCCCCCTGGCTCTACGTCTGCACCACCCTGCTGGCCCTCTTCCTGGGCTTCGGCAAGCGGCGCCACGAGTTGATCCTGCTCGAGGAGGGTGCCGATGAGCACCGCGCCATCCTGAGGGAATACACCCTCCGCCTCCTAGACGAGATGATCGCTATAGTCACCTCAGCAGCGGTGATGGCCTACTCCCTTTACACCTTCTCCGCCCCAAACCTCCCCCCAAACCACAGCATGATGCTGACCATCCCCTTCGTCCTCTATGGCATCTTCCGCTACCTCTACCTGATCCACATCAAGAACAAGGGCGGCAGCCCCGAGGAGATTCTGCTCGAGGACCTGCCCTTGCTCATTGATATCGTGCTATGGGGAATAACGGTGGTGGCGATCCTCTACGTTTTCAAGTAGGGTTACAGAGCTGCCTCGCCCCTACTCACAAAGAGAGGGGAAGGCATATTTGGCCTTCCCCTCTTTTGATCACTGCGCCTTCCAGGGCATAGGTGGGACACCGCTGGGCCAGGCGTATGGTCCGCTTCGTAAGTCATCCCAGTAGCCCTTATCATCAATGTAGGTGTAGGCGAAGATGACGTTCCCCTGTGCGCCAGAGGCCCTAGCCATGCCAATCCTCTTCAAGATCTCAGTAAAGGATGGGTAATTCCCATGAATCCCGGTATAGATGTGCCTTCCATGAGAATTGGCCACGAAATCGCCCAATAGAATACCGAACCTCTCGATAGTGAAGGCGGAAGAATAGATCATCGGACAGAGGGCATCAATCACATCCTCTTCAATCCATCTATGAGAATCCTGGTAGTAATCATAGTAGCCTTGGGTAGTGCCGAAACCCCATTTGTCCTGATAAACCGGCCACACCGCCGCCGTGACCTTTAGATCCGGCCTGATGGCAGTGGTATCGCTGTAGATGCGCCTCACCATCTGGGTAACCTGCTCCCGCTGCCAATCCTCCCAGGTCAGCCCCGGGTTCTCCTCCCTAGCTTGAGCAAACCGCTCCTCGCTCACGGGGTCATGAGAGTATTGGGGGCCAGCATAGCGTATATGATCGAGGTGGAGCCCGTCTACATCATATTTGCTGACGATGTCCACGCAGACCTTAGCGATGTGGTCCTGCACCTCCGGGATGCCGGGGCTGACGTAGACGTATTCTCGCGGCTTAAGTGGCATGGGCGTGCCTGACTCGTCGCACTGCAGCCACTCTGGATGCTCGTGGTAGATGTGAAGGGGAATTGAGGTAGTGATAGGAGGTGTCTCCCCCAACCAGCAGGTGAAGACGTTGACCCAAGCGTGCAGCTCTAGCCCTGCGGTATGGGCCATGGTGATCGCCGTGGCTAGGGGATCCCAGCCTGGATCCTGCCCCAGGGTGCCGGTCAGCCTGTCCGACCATGGCTCATATTCTGATCTGTAGAAAGCATCGGCTTGCCCCCGCACCTGGAAGAAAATGGCGTTAAAGTTAGCTTCCTTAGCTTTATTTACCATAATCTGTATATCTTCCGGAGAATTGTATGGATAATGGACGCCCTCATATGGAAAGCGGCTCACCCATAGCCCCCTGAACTCCGGCGGCAGCCAGCCCTTGAGGGCGAGGGGCAGGTAAATCACGCTCACCGGTGTTGGGGTGTGCGTAGGAGTCGGCGTAGGCATCGGGTAGGGCTGCATCGCCCCTGATGAGGTGACGGTCAAGGCAGGCGTTGGGATTTGCGCCAGGCAGATAAGCGAGCAGATCAACGCCACCAAAATGAGCATCTTATCTCCACGCATGAATCCCCTGGACACATCAATTCCCCCTGGCGCTAAAAGCCTGCAAATAAATTTCGCAGGCTGAAAGCTAGAGTATACGCCAGTCGTGCTCTTCTCCAAACCTCGATGAGCGCGCCCGGCAGCCTCATCGCCCAACTCGAAGGGCTGGGGATCCTACCCAGCCCTTAAAACCCGCTATCCAGGGGCGTCCCCATTTGGTTGCGTTTAGCCCTGAAAACCGGGGCGGGGACGCCCCTTTGTAGCAGGGAGAGGTCAATTGGAGGAATCTACGGCTACTTTGTCATCTCTTAGTATACTGAGGTGCCTTGCGGGCCCGCTTAAGCCCCGGCTTCTTCCTCTCCTTCTCCCGTGGGTCTCGTGTCAGGAAACCGCCCTTCCGTAAGATAGGGCGAAGATCAGGATTGACCTTCAGCAGGGCGCGGGCAATGCCATGGCGAATAGCCCCCGCCTGACCGGAGAGGCCGCCACCCCTTACCTTGACCGTTATCTTGAAATCGCCCAGGGTGCCTGTGGCCTTTAATGGCTCGATGAGATGGAGTATGTCCCGTTCACGAGTGAAGTATTCCTCCATCAACTTGCCATTAACGATGATAACACCGCCCCCAGCACCATCCCCAGGATAGAGCCGTACTTGAGCCGTGGCTCTCTTACGCCTTCCAAGGCCATAATAGTATTCTTCTGCCATTGCCACCGTCTCCTTTTATACCTCTAACGGTTTCGGCTGTTGTGCCTGATGCGGGTGGGAATCGCCCGCGTATACCTTGAGCTTCTTGATCATCGCCCTGCCCAGACGGTTGTGGGGCAACATACCCCATACCGCCGCTCGGAGGACCCGAGTAGGGTGCTTCTTGAGCTGAGCCCTCAGGCTGATGCTCTTCAGCCCACCAGGGTAACCTGAGTGGCGATAGTAAATCTTCTGGTCAAGCTTCTTGCCCGTGACCCGGATCTTGTCGGCGTTGATGACGATGACGTAATCGCCGCAATCGAGATGGGGCGTGTAGATGGGCTTGTGTTTGCCCCGCAGTATCTTGGCGATCTCTGAGGCCAGACGGCCGAGGGTCTTCCCTTCAGCATCAACCAAGTACCACTCCCGCTTGATCCCCGAAGCTCTTGCTGTGTATGTCTTCATTTAAGATAACCTCAAAGATTCTCCTTGCAACTTCTGAGGGTAATTGACTTTAACCAAGCATAAGCCCTGAGGGGGCACCGTCACTTTAACCAGATCCCTGTCCTTGGCCAGGAGGATGCCTCTTAAATCATCAGGGGCGAGTCTTCCCGTGCCTACCTGGAGGAGAGCGCTCACCAAACTCCGAACCATCCGGCAAAGAAAAGCATTAGCCACAAACACCACATACACCAGGTCGCCTTCCCTATCACATTCGGCACGATAAAGGGTGCGGACTGTCGAGCCGCCCTCCTTGGGAGGGCTGCCGAAGGAGGCGAAGTCATGCGTCCCCACCAGGTAGGAACAAGCCTCGTTCATCCGGGTCAAGTCCAGCGGCTGGGGATAGTGGTAGACGAAGCGCTCCATCAGCGGCGAGCGAGTAGGAGCATTCCAGATGGAATAACGATACTCGCGGCTGACGGCGCTGTAACGGGCATTGAACCCCTCCGGCACTTTCCTGATCTCATGTATAGCGATATCCCTTGGCAACACAGCGTTCAGGGCCCGCCTCAACTCCCCTAGCGGCCGATCCCAGCTCGTGGAGAAACTGATCACCTGCCCTTTGGCATGGACTCCGGCATCGGTTCGCCCCGCCCCGACGATCCTGATATCCTCCTGAGTTATCCTGGCCAGGGCGCGCTCTATCTCCCCCTGGATCGTCCGTTGCTGAGGCTGTATTTGGAAGCCATGATAATCGGTGCCATCGTATTCGACGACGGCCATGACTTTCCGGATGCTGGTTGCAAGGTGCAAGTTTGCAGGTTCGCAAGTTTGCAAGTCTGCAGGTTTATTGCTGGTTACTTGCAAACTCGCAAATTTGCTTACTGGCCACTTGCAAACTTGCTTACTTGCCACTTGCACACTTCCCTACTCCACCAGCTCCAGGATGACCATGGGCGCGCCGTCGCCCTGACGCGGCCCTAACTTGAAGAGGCGGGTATATCCTCCGCTTCGTCCCTCATAGCGGGGGGCCAGCGAGTCGAAAAGCTTCTTGGCGACGGCAGGATCGGTCAGCATGGTCATCGCCTGCCGGCGCGCATGGAGGTCGCCGCGCTTGGCCAAGGTGATCAGCTTCTCAGCCTTCCCCCGGATGGCCTTGGCCTTAGCTTCCGTGGTTTTGATCCTCTCGTGTCGAAACAACTCGGTGATTAGGTTCTTATAGAGTGCTCGACGGTGGCCGCTGGAGCGACTCAACTTGCGGCCTGCCTTTCGGTGTCTCATGGAATCCTCCGAATGCGAGTCGCTTGTCCTGCGAGGGAAGGAAGGGGGAATTACCCCCAAACCCCCACCCTCACTACGTTCAGAGCGCTCGGCGGTGGCCGCTGGAGCGGCTCAACTTGCACCCAGCCTTTCGATGCCCCATGGCGAGATTCCTCCAAATGCAGTCCTTATACCTCCCCACCCTCGCTAGGCTCAGGTGACTCGGCTGGGATGAGGCCCTTCGCCTGCAACGCCTCCTTCAACTCCCGCAGCGACTTCTTCCCGAAGTTTCTTATCGCCAGCATCTCATCATCGCCTTTGGCCAGCCTATCCAGCACCTCCCCTACCTTCTTTATATCCGCTCGACGGAGGCAATTGTAGACTCGCGGCGAGAGCTCTAACTCATCTATAGGCATCTCATAAATCCTCGGTGGAATGCCCTCTTCAACCTCCTCCACCGGCACCTCCTTAAAGCCGGCCAATAGGCCGAATTGCTTGGCTAATATCTCGGCGCCGGCAGTCAGGGCCTCGCCGGGTTGGATGGTGCCATCGGTCCATATCTCCATTATCAGGCGATCGAAGTTCCCTATCTGGCCGCTGCGTCCCTGCTCCACGGTATAGCCAACCTTGCGGATAGGGCTGAAGATGGCATCTACCGGTATCTCCCCAATGGGCAACTTCCCCCGCTCCTCAGCAGGCGAATAGCCCCTGCCTTGTTCGACAACCATCTCTATCTCCACCTCAGCCTCGTCGGAATCCAGGGTTAGGAGGTGCAAATCGGGGTTGATGATCTCCACATCGCTGGGGCACTCTATATCGCCTGCAGTGATAACACCCTCCCCCTTAGCCACTAGCCGTAGGCGCACAGGGCCATCAGAGTGGGACTTAAAGCGCAGTCGCTTTATGTTGAGTATAAGCGCTGTCGTATCCTCCTTCACATGGGGGATAGGGGAGAATTCATGATGTATTCCCTCTATCTTAATCGATGTGACCGCTGCGCCGGGCAAGGAAGAGAGCAGAACCCGCCGCAGGGCATTGCCGATGGTTATCCCATACCCGCTCTCTAAAGGGCTGATGATGAAACGGCCATAATTCCTTGAGCCTACATCACATTCCACCTTGGGTAAAAGTATATCTCGCAAGGGAATCACCCCCTAACTGCAGGAAACAGCACCCACACTAACGGCTATAATACTCAACGATCAACTGCTCGTTCAAGGGCACATCTATCTCCTCCCGAGAGGGGAGTCTCAGGATCCGTCCCGTCATAGTGCGTACGTCAAAGCTCATCCAGTCCGGAACGGTAACATGTTCCATCCCCTTCATAAGGTCTTTGAAGTAGGTTAACTTCCTGCTCCTCTCCCGCACGGTTATCTCGTCCCCCGGTTTAACTAGGAAGGAAGGGACGTTGGTCCTTCTTCCGTTGACATCGAAGTGCCCGTGCCGGACCAGCTGCCTGGCTTGAGCCCGCGATTGGGCGAAGCCCAGCCTGTAGATGACATTATCTAACCTGCTCTCCAGGATCTGAAGGAGGTTAGACCCTGCAAGCCCCTTCCGCCTCTCGGCCTCCCGGAAGTAGCGGCGGAACTGCCTCTCCAAGATGCCATAGATGCGGCGCGCCTTCTGCTTCTCCCTCAACTGTAAGCCATACTTCGATGGCTTACGACGGTACCGCCACTGACGCCCATGCATGCCAGGGGCATAGGGACGCCTCTCCAAGGCACACTTCGGCGTCAGGCAACGCTCGCCCTTAAGGAAAAGCTTCTCCCCCTCCCGCCGACATAGCTTGCAAACCGAACCTCTATATCTTGCCATTAGACCTCCAGAACCAAACCCCAATGTCCAAATCCCAATGACCGAATCCCAATTGGTCATTGGTTCATTGGTCATTGGTCATTTTTAGACCCTACGTTTTTTCGGAGGGCGGCAGCCGTTATGGGGGATAGGGGTGACGTCGGTGATAGACCTCACCTTGAGCCCAGCTGCCTGGAGGGAACGGATAGCCGCCTCGCGCCCTGGGCCGGGCCCCTTAACGAAGACATCAAGCTCCCGAACCCCATGCTCCATCGCCTGCCTAGCCGTCAAATGAGCAGCCATCTGGGCAGCATAGGGCGTGCTCTTCCGCGAGCCCTTAAAACCCGCTGTCCCAGCACTCCCCCAAGTGATGGTGTTGCCCTCCTGGTCGGTGATGGTGATTATAGTGTTATTGAAAGTAGCCTGAATATGCGCTTGCGCGTAAGGGACGTTCTTGCGCTCCCGCCGCCTCCTGGCTCCGCGCTTCCTCCGTGGCATTCCAAACCTCCCTTAACGATAGGCCATCGCAAACTACTTCTTCTTAGCGCCCTTGGGGCGACCACGACCGGGCACCGTCTTCCGCGGGCCGCGCTTGGTGCGGGCATTGGTCCTCGTGCGCTGCCCGCGAACGGGTAGATTCCTCCGATGCCTTATCCCCCGATAGCAGCCGATCTCTACCAGCCGCTTTATGTTCTGGCTGACCTCTCGACGCAGGTCGCCCTCCACCTTATAATCCCTATCAATGATTGCCCGCAGGCGGCTGGCCTCCTCATCGGTCAAGTCCTTGACCCGTATATCGGGGTCTATCCCCGTCTCCTCCAGGATGCGCCGGCTCCTGGTGGGTCCGATGCCGTAGATATAGGTTAACCCCACCTCGATCCGCTTGTTCTTGGGCAAGTCCACCCCCGCGATCCTCGCCACCTCACACCTCCTCCAGCGTCTTAGCGTCTCAACGCCTTAGCGCCGTAGCCTCTCAGCGCCTTACCCCGAGACGCTAAGACGCTTAGGCGCTGGGACGCTGTCATCCCTGCCTCTGCTTGTGCTTAGGGTTCTCGCATATGACCCGCACAACGCCCTTACGCTTGACGATCTTGCACTTTGCACAACGCCTCTTCACCGATGCCTTAACCTTCACTTTCCTCACCTCCAATGTTATAGCTTGGTCAGTATCTCAGGCTCCCCGGCGGTAATGGCAATGGTGTGCTCGAAGTGGGCGGATAGTTTGCCGTCCTCAGTCACCACCGTCCAGTTATTGGAGAGCACCCTGGTGCGCCAATCGCCCATATTAACCATGGGCTCCAGGGCAAGGGTCATGCCGGGCCGGAGCTTGACCCCCCGCCCCGGCTGGCCGAAGTTGGGCACCTGGGGATCCTCATGCATCTCGCGCCCTATCCCGTGTCCCACATACTGGCGTACCACGGAGAAGCCTCTCGACTCCGCATAGCTCTGGATCGCCCAGGATATATCACCTAGGCGGTTCCCCGCCCTCGCCTGGGCGATCGCCGCCTGCAGGGCTCCAGCCGTAACCTCAATTAACCTGGCCGCCTCTTCGCTTATCTTCCCCACACCTATGGTGATGGCCGCATCGCCATGGTAGCCATGGTATATGGCCCCCAGATCGAGGCTGACGATGTCTCCCTCACGCAGGACTCGCTTGCCAGGGATGCCGTGCACCACCTCCTCGTTAACGGAAACGCACAAGGAGGCGGGGAAACCGCGGTATCCCTTGAAAGAGGGGATGGCATTATGTTTCGTGATGACTTTATAAGCTAATGCGTCTAAGTCGGCTGTAGTAATGCCGGGCCTGACCCTCTCCTGCAAAATGGCCAGGGTCTCGGCCACGATCCGCCCTGCCTGACGCATGTAAGCTAACTCCCGTGCAGACTTAATGATGATTGCCATATCCAACCCAAAGCCTGCCACATACCTATCCTGTGAAGCCTGAACGCCTGATCGCCGCCATCAGATCGGCGGTCAGCCCCTCGATATCCTGTTCGCCATCTATTTCAGTGAGCAACCCTGCCTTTCGATAATATTCGATCAGCGGAGCCGTCTGAGCAAGGTATACCTCGAGCCTCTTCCTTACCGTCTCTGGTCTATCGTCCTCCCTTTGATATAGTTCGCCCCCACAGAGGTCGCACACTCCTGGCCGCTTGGGAGGGTTGAAAATCACATGGTAATTGGCCTGGCAATTACGGCAGATGCGGCGCCCTGACAACCTCCCCACGATGACCTCATCGGAGACCCGGATATAGAGTACTGTAGCGATGGCCTCGCCCCTCTCCGCCAGCGCCTCCTCTAAAGCCTTCGCCTGCTCTATGGTGCGGGGGAAGCCGTCGAGGATGACGCCTTCGCGGCAATCCAGCTCATCTAAGCGTTTCAGGATCATGGCGATGGTCACTTCATCTGGCACCAATTCCCCGCGCTCAATGTAAGACCTGGCCACAAGCCCCAGCTCCGTCCCCTCTTCCATCGCCTGGCGGAAGAGGTCGCCGCTGGCCACATGGGCGATCCCCAGCCGCTTCTTCAGTTCCTGGGCCTGCGTCCCCTTGCCCGCCCCAGGCGGACCCAATAGGATGATAATCACCTCGAATGACCAATGACCAATGACCAAATCCCAATCGGCAATTGGTCATTGGGACTTGGTCATTGGGATTTTACTTGATGAAGCCCTCGTAATGGCGTATCAGGAGTTGGGCCTCCAGCTGCTTCATCGTGTCCAGCACCACGCCGACCACGATCAACAGCCCCGTGCTGGTTATCAACATCGCCTGCAAATTGGCGATGGTCCTGGCCAAGAAGGGGAGGATGGCGATCACCCCCAGGAATACGGCCCCCACCAAGGTGAGGCGTTGCAAGATCCTATTGAGGTAGTTGGCCGTCCGCTTGCCGGGGCGTATGCCAGGGATGAATCCCCCCTGCCGCCGTAAGGTATCCGCCAGGTTTTGCTGCTGGAAGACGATGTCGGTGTAGAAGTAGGTGAAGCCAATCACCATCAGGAAATAGAGCAGCCAATAGGAGGCGGTCGTCGAGTCGAAGAAGCTGTAGACCCCATTTGCGAACCGTGCTATCCAGGGGTTAGCAGCATTGGTGAAATAGCTGGCCACCATCCCCGGGAAGAGCATGATGGATTGGGCGAAGATGATGGGGATCATGCCCGCCGAGTTCACCCGCAATGGGATATGGGTGCTCTGGCCAGCGTACATCCTGGTGCCACGCACCCGCTTGCCGTATTGAACGGGGATGCGCCGTTGACCCTCTTGGACAGCTACGATGGCCGCCACCGTCACCACGGTAAGGATGACGAAGATCACCAACCCCCGTGGGTCGCCGACTACCAAACGCCCCAGTCTCTGTGGGACGTCGGCCACGATGCCCCCGAGAATGATGATGGAAAGACCATTGCCAATGCCCTGCTCAGTGATCAGCTCACCCAGCCAGATGGCGAAGATGGTGCCCGCCGTTAAGGTAGCGATGGTGGCGATGGTCGGCAACAGCGTCTCTCTGGAGAGCCCGAAGTTGGCCAGAACACCACTCCTCTGCAGCAGGGTGGCCTGGCCGAAGGCCTGCAACGCCGCCAGGGGGATGGTCAAAAGATAGGTGTATTGCTCGATCTTATTGCGTCCCGCTTCCCCTTGTTCGGCTAGCTCCTCCAGACGGGGTATAAGGGGCGTCAGGAGCTGGATGACGATAGAGGCGGTGATGTAGGGATAGACACCCATGGCCACCACGGAGAAGTTGGCCATTGCCCCGCCGGATAGCATGTTGAGCAGGCCCAGCAACTGGTTAGCCTCGAAGATCTGACGCAGCCCCTCCCGGTCAACACCCGGCACAGGGATGTGAGCAGCTAGTCGAAAGACGATCAGAATGCCTATAGTGACGATGATCCTGCGCCGTAGGTCCGGTATCCTGAGAGCGTTACGGAGAGCTTGTATCATTATACTCCTCCTGCTAAACCCAATCGCCTGGCAACGATCTAGCCCGATATGGTTGCAAGCTTCAGCTTTAGAGCCTTCGGGTCAATGATGATCCTCCCATCCTCCGGATCAAGTTTAATCTTCCACCTCTGGAGGAAATCTGCTCCTATTATCAGCTCCTCAGAAAGCCCGGGGACGACAAGGAAATGCCAGAATAGATTGTATCCTTCAACCTCCACATCCATAATGCCCGTAGACTCCCCCACCAGGAGCGTTCCCTTACCCATCTCAAATTGGCGCGGGGCACTTAGATTTAAGACGGTCCCCACCTTCTCCGCTAAATCCTTTCGAATGAACGATTCTGAGGAGCCGTTGTCCCATAATGCCTGAAACCTTCCCTCGCCTTTATCTCCTCTGAGAACGACCTCTTTATAGATTAATCCCATCTCTATCCCTCTGCGATATTGTCAAGTTATTCTCTCCCTCTTTTGCTCGCGTTCAATATGGTGATGCCTACAATCTGCCCTCTCTCATACCTGATTATGATGTCATCATCCGTGAGTTCAGAATCATCAGCGTGGCTCGGCTTCTTGAAATTGACATAGAGCACATCTGCCTCTTTATCGTATGTCATCCAAATCCTCTTATGTGGAATGTCTAATAGCTGAGGCACAAGGGTCAACATCCTTTCCACCTCTACTGCGGCCATAACTTTCGCCTCCCTTCGAGCCACCTTCGGTCACCGAAGCGGCAACTCCTCCACCGTGCCGCCAGCAGCCAGGATTTTCTCCCTCGCGCTTTCGGAGAAGCGATGGGCCTTAACCACCAAGGGAACCTCGATCTCGCCCCTCCCCAGGATCTTGACCAGCTCCCGGGGCGATTTGATGATCCCCGCCTGGGCCAGGGTCAGGGGGTTCACCTCGGCCCCGGCCTCGAACTTATCGTTTAGGCGATCAACGTTGACCTCGACATACTCCACCTTAAAGATATTGGTGAAGCCGCGCTTATGGGGAAGGCGCCTTACCAGGGGCAACTGCCCGCCCTCGAAGTAAGGGGGCTTCGCGCCACCGGAACGGGCCTTCTGCCCCTTAGTGCCCCGACCAGCAGTCTTGCCCTGGCCAGCAGCATGGCCCCGACCAACTCGCTTTTTCTTCTTCTTGGCCCCTTTAGCCGGACGCAAATCGTGTAACTTCATCACTCCTCCACATGAGCCGATTAAACAACAGGCAACGAAAGAAAA
Organism: uncultured Anaerolineae bacterium; assembly: GCA_964420815.1. Lineage (GTDB taxonomy): Bacteria > Chloroflexota > Anaerolineae > CAYQVA01 > CAYQVA01 > CAYQVA01. Next base: position 184 of record CAYQVA010000013.1, on the reverse strand, counting down.
TAACAACTACAACCTCAAACCCCTACTCCTCCACTCCCCTACTCCCTTACTCCCTACTCTGGTCTTCCAGCCGGTAGCCGACGCCGCGCACGGTGGTGATATAGCGAGGGTGTGCCGGGTCGGGTTCAAGTTTGCGACGTAAATTCTTGATGTGCGCATCAATCGTGCGTTCGTAAGCCTCAAA
>CAYQVA010000012.1:9997-15638 GCA_964420815.1 uncultured Anaerolineae bacterium | reverse complement strand
AGGATAGCTGGAGGATCGCCTTTCGCGACAAGCCCTATCCCGAGGGGATCGCCGAGATCATCGTGAGGAAGCACCGGAACGGGCCCACGGGGATGGTTAGCTTGGGATTCCTCAAGAATCAGGCTAGGTTTGTGAACCTGGAGCTCCGCCGAGAGCCGCCTGCTCCGATACAAGCCTAGCCGGAGCGTCTTCGATGAGGATGACATCTGCTTGGCCTGCAACGCCGACAGCGGGGTCAATCTCTCTTATGAGATCTGACTAAAGGACATACGATGGGAAATCACATTTTTGTAGTCAGCGAGGAGCACTTCCGCATTTGTGTGGATAGGGGCCTGTGCGGCGGTATCCAACACAGACATAAACGAACGAACTCGGCAATAATCGCTGGTTTTAAGGGGATAAAGAAAGGCGACTACGTTTTCTTCTACGTGAAAAATAAAGGTGTTTATGGCCTTTGGAAAACGGTTAGTAAACCTTTCTTTGATACTAGCGATGTTTGGGGCAATCCTGATCAACTTTATCCCTATAGAGTTTGCATTGAACCAACTGTAAGAGAATTCTTAACACCAGTGTCGTTAAATGATATTTACGATCTCCGGGACAAGGGCAAAATCTGGACCTTCGATTTGGGAGCAAGGTTTGCTAAAAGTCATGTCCCTATTACCACGGAGGAAAGCAAGGAGATCATCCGTCTATTATTAAGGAACAATCCCATCTCCAGGCCGACGAATCCTATTGCTCATCCATATGAGCCTGTTGACGCTGACATCCCTATCAGCTATGACACCTCTCCGGAGGGTTACTTGAAGTATGAAGGATACCTGAACGCTTGGTTTATGAATGCATTTGCGAATGGTAAGCTCAAAGAGCTTATTGGAGATTACAGCGATTTTCTCAACTATGTGCCTACCTCCTTCAACACGGAGATGGATATCTTTCTAACCCATGTGACCAGGATCGATTCCGTAGATATTTTGCATAAGTTCACTTGTATGGAACTGAAAAGAGGCGTGTGTGACAAAGCCGTTTTGAAACAACTGGTCAAGTATGAGGAATGGCTGACAAGGAAACGGGCAGGCGGAGATAAAGAGATGGTCCAAGGCATCTTAGTAGGGTACGATTTCACTCCTGAAGTGCTGGATTACGTCAGCAAAAGGAAGGAAATAGAAGGAAGGACAATTCGGCTGATCAAGTATAGAGTTAATGATGTCCATGACGATTTAGACCTCGAAGAAATTCTCGTGTTTTGACTAGCAATCCAGGAGGAGAGCTCCATGTTAGACAGAGCAGCGGTACAGCAATTCTTAGAAGAACAATTCGAAGACGATGGGATTAGGGTCCCAAAATACATCGAGCTAGAAGAGTTGACGGAAGCTTTCTGCCAGTACGTTGAAAATGATTATTATGAGTGGCTAAAAGACAACTACAAAAGTTTCTTCGCCCCTCCAAGACCAAATTGGGCTTGGATAAAAGGAGAGATTAAGAGCAAGTGAGCCTAGAGGGATGATTGGGCGCTTATCTGAGAAGGATAAAGAATAATCTTGCGTCCTTTGCTTTAACTGCGGGGAGCACAGCTTTTCTACCTGCGTGGCTTTAAGTACCTGTTCATTATGCGGAAAGGGAAATGATTTTGATTAGTGGATTCATTTTGGTGATAGAGTAATGAAAGCATTTACCGGTTTCCCCGCTGGCAAGGTGAAATTCACTCCCCTGCCAAACCTCTTCTTCAGCGAGCTTCTGCCAGCCATTGATGACCTGGCGGAGTTGAAGGTGACGCTGCACATCTTCTGGCTCCTCCATCAGAAGAAGGGTTACCCCCGTTACGTCAGCTCGAAGGAGCTGGCAGCCGATGGGGTCCTCCTGAAGGGCCTGATGGCGCTGGGGAAGCCGCCGGAGGAGGCGCTCCGAGAGGGCCTGGAAAGGGCCGTCGCCAGAGGGACGCTCCTGCGCCTAGTCGCCGAGACGGATGACGGCGAAGAGCAGTGGTACTTCCTCAACACCGATGCTGGCCGACGGGCGGTGGCCAAGATCAAGAGTGGAATCCTCAAGCTGGGGGTGACCGTCGTGCCCAGCGAGCCGCCGGCGGTCGAGCGGCCCAACATATTCGTCCTCTACGAGCAGAACATCGGCCTGCTCTCCCCCATGATCGCCGAGGAGCTTAAGGACGCGGAGCAGACCTACCCCGCCGCTTGGATCGAGGAGGCCTTCAGGATCGCGGTGGAGAGGAACGTCCGCAACTGGCGATACGTCCGCAGCATCCTGGAGCGCTGGGCGACGCAAGGGAAGGATGATGGGCTTAAGAAGGATCGGCGCCGTTATATCAAAGGGAAATACGCTGAATACATCGAACACTAGCGAGGGGCAAGGGACAAGGGACAAGGAACAAGAAGATAACGTCTGCCCCATTTGCAAAGGGTTGGGCTTCGTGCGCCTGGACGTCCCCATTGACCACCCCGACTTCGGAAAGGCCATCCCCTGCGAGTGCAAGCTGAAGGAGGTGGAGGAGAGCCGTCTCTCCGACCTCAAGCGCATCAGCAACCTAGGCCTCCTCTCGCGGATGACCTTCGATAGCTTCGTCCCGGAGGGCTATGGGCTCAACCCGGAGAAGCGAAGGAACCTGCGGAGGGCCTATGAGCTGGCCAAGGAGTTCGCCGAGAACCCCAAGGGGTGGCTGATCCTCTTCGGAGGGTATGGCTGCGGCAAGACCCACCTGGCTGCGGCCATCGCCAATTACCGCCTTAGCCAAGGGAAGCCGGCCCTCTTCGTCGTCGTCCCTGACTTATTGGACCACCTGAGGGCCACCTTTAGCCCCACCAGCGAGGTCACCTACGACGAACGCTTCGAGGAAGTACGGACGGCACCTTTGCTCATCCTCGACGACCTGGGGACGCAGAGTGCCACCCCCTGGGCGCAGGAGAAGCTCTACCAGATCCTCAACTACCGCTACAACGCCCGCCTGCCCACGGTGATCACCTCCAACCGCTCCCTGGAGGAGCTCGACCTGCGGCTGAGGTCGCGCTTCAACGACCGTGACCTTTGCCAGATTTACACTATCCTCGCCCCCGATTTCCGTGGCAGCGGCGTGGCCCAGGACCAATCGGAACTCTCCAGCCTCTCCCTCCACGCCGATAAGACCTTCGAGAACTTCGACCTGAGGACCCATGAACTGGACGTGGAGGAGCGAGAGAACCTCCGTCGGGCCTTCATCATCGCCAAGGAGTTCGCCCAAAACCCCCAGGGCTGGCTGGTATTCACCGGCGATTACGGCTGCGGCAAGACCCACCTAGCCGCAGCCATCGCCAACTACCGCGTCGAGAGGGGTTATCCGGCCCTCTTCGTCTTCGTCCCCGACCTCCTCGATCACCTGCGGGCGACCTTCAGCCCCACAAGCCCCATCTCCTACGACAGGCGCTTCGAGGAGATACGCACCGCCCCCCTGCTCATCCTCGACGGCCTTGGGACGCAGAGCGCCACCCCCTGGGCCAGGGAGAAGCTTTATCAAATCTTCGATTACCGCTACAACGCCCGCCTGCCGACGGTTATCACCACGGAGGAGACCATCGAGGAAATTGACCCCGGATTGCGATCCAGGATGCTGGACCTGAGCATCTGCACCCTCTACGCCATCCTCGCCCCCAGCTACCGGGGAGGGCGCATAAAGAGACGCAAATAAATGCTTGGAGGGATAGACCACCATGAGCGAACCTATCACAGTTAACGACGAGGATTTCGAGGAGGTCGTCCTTAAGGCGAAGACGCCTGTCCTCGTTGATTTCTGGGCGCCATGGTGTGCCCCTTGTTACATGGTTGCCCCCATCTTGGAGGAACTGGCCAAGGAGTACGCTGGGAAGGTGCTCTTTGCCAAATTCAACGTCGATGAAGGGCAACAGACAGTCATTAAGTATAATATCCTGAGCATCCCCACCCTGATCATCTTCAATAAGGGTAAGGAGGTTGACCGTATCGTCGGCGCAGTGCCAAAGCACATCCTAGAGAATAGGCTTAAAGCCGGCTTGGCGAAGTGCAGTAAAACGCCTTAAGCAATGCAGCTTGCAAGGGAAACGAGAAGAGAGGTGTGATAACAACGCGTTATCACACCTCCTTCTCTATAATCCCTAGATTAAAGTAGCAGTAGTAATAGGCTTGTGGAATAGTGGAGGGGATCAGGAAGCTCGCGGGCAGGCCACTAGGGGTTGTGGTAAATACGCTGAGGGCTCAACCTGTGGGGGTAGGATGGGGCTGGGAAGATGGAAAGGGTTGTGGAGGGAATGTGGATAAAAGTCGAAAAGGAATAGCTGTCCGGAAGGTTAGGGAGGAGTTATCCCCATTTTACGAAACTTATCCACAGATATCCCCCTATTTATCCACAGTTTTTACCACTTGTCATTTTAAGCGCCGTAGAGCATCTCCTTGATGGCCAGCACCTCGCGCCGCAGCCGGTCATCCTCCTCTATCTGAGCGCTGATCTTCTCCCAGCCGTAGAGCACAGTAGTGTGGTCCCTCCCTCCTAACTCATAGCCTATCTGGGGTAGGGAGGCATCCGTCTCCTCTCGCAACAGGTACATCGCCACCTGACGGGGAATGGCAATCCTCTTGCTGCGGCGCGGCCCCTTCAGATCCTCCACCTCCACCCCATAGAATCGGGCGACTGCCTCGATGATCTCGGAGGGTGAGAGGGTATGGCGTTTGACGATGAGGTCGTGGAGTGCTATAGTGGCCACATTAACCGTCAGAGGGCACCCCATCGTCTGGGCATAGGCCACGACCCGGTTCAACGCCCCTTCCAGGTCTCGGATATTGCTTTGGACCTTGTGAGCGATGAGGTCAATGACCGCAGGGGGGATGGGGATGGGTTGGGCTTCCCCCTTGGAGCGCAGGATGGCGATGCGCGTCTCCAGGTCGGGCGGCTGGATGTCGGCGATCAGCCCCCAGGCGAAGCGAGAGCGCAGGCGCTCCTCCAGGGGCGATATGGCTCTGGGTGGCCGATCGCTGGAGATAACGATCTGCTTGTCGGCTGTATGGAGGGCGTTAAAGGTATGGAAGAACTCCTCTTGGGTGCTCTCCTTGCCGGCGATGAAGTGGATGTCATCTATCAACAGGATGTCGGCGCTGCGATACTTGGTTCTAAACTCCTCGGTGGTATGGTTACGGATGGAATTTATCAAGTCGTTGGTGAACTTCTCCGAGGAGACGTAGATTACCCTCAAATTGCTGTGCAGCCGCCGAGACAGATGGCCGATGGCATGCAAAAGGTGGGTCTTTCCCAGGCCCACACCGCCGTAGATGAAGAGGGGGTTATAAGCCTCGGCGGGCCTCTCGGCCACGGCCATAGCGGCGGCATGAGCCAGGCGATTGCTAGGGCCCACGATGAAGGTTTCAAAAGTGTATTTTGGACTGAAAGCTGTCAGAGAGGCATCATAGGCCACCCCTTCCATAGACGAGAGGTCTCGTCGTACTGCTCTTTGTGCATGTGCGGTCATTGAGCGAGAACTCTCATCATCTGATGAAAGGTCTCGCTGTATTGCACTTTGGCCATGTACAGCTGTCAAGCAAGACCTTTCATCATCTGATGAAAGGTCTCGCTGCATTGCACTTTGGCCATGTACAGCTGTCAAGCGAGACCTTTCATCATCAGCCACTG
>CAYQVA010000012.1:0-9897 GCA_964420815.1 uncultured Anaerolineae bacterium | reverse complement strand
ATTGCACTTTGGCCATGTACAGCTGTCAAGCGAGACCTTTCATCATCAGCCACTGGCATCTCCAGTAGTGGAGCTGGCTTCGCGCCTCGAGATGGCTTCTGGCGGACGACGAACTTGATCTCCACACTCCGGCCGACGATGCCCGTGAGGGCCCTCTTAATTGTGGAGAGGAGGCGGTTCTCCAGCCACTCCTTGGCGTAGGGGTTACGTACGCCGACGATGAAGGTGCCATCCTCATAGGAGATGAGGGATGTATTCTTCAACCAGGTATCGAAGGTGGCCTTAGTCATCTGGAGCTGCAATTCGCCTAGGGTGGCTTGCCAAATCTCCTCAGCCTTCATCCTCTCTCCTGCATTTTAATGTTGGAGGAGACCAAAGTTTCATAGTGGGGTTAGCCGCCGAAAGCGGTCAACCCCACTATGAAACTTTCCCTCCCCCTGCTGGTCTGACAACACGCCGCCTGACAGGAACACCACATGTTTACTCAAAGGCTAATCACATTGTATCAGAGCCTCATCCCTTTAGCAATAAGGGTTTTCTTAAAAATCGAGACATCGCCCAACTTTTAAGAAAACTTATCGTCAAGCCTGGCATCAATGCGATAAGGCATGTCCCTTTTCACGAGGAAGGGCTTCCAGATCAATTGTGTTTGACAAAATCCTTGAGCGATGATATACTAAAAATAGCTGTGGGCCTCTTGTAAATCGAGGCCCTAAGCGAAGGGGGGAAGGGGAGATCCCACACCTAAGTGTGGGATTAAGGAGGTGAGAGATGCGAACCAGGAAGTATTTAGTTATGGCGATCGTTGTCGCCCTTTTGGCAAGCGTTGCCGTCGCCTGTGCTCCGCCGGCCCCAGCGCCCGTTGAAGTCACAAGGATCGTTGAGGTCACTAGGGAGGTCCCCGTAGAGAAGAAGTTGAAGGCCGCCTGGATCTACGTGGGGCCCATTGGGGACTATGGCTGGACTCACGCCCACGATGTGGGGCGGCGCTACGTCGAGGATAAGTTCCCCTGGCTGGAGACCGTCTACGCCGAGGCGGTAGCGGAGGCCGACGTCGCCCGGTTCATAGACCGCTTCATCGTCGAGGAGAAGTGCGACGTGGTCTTCACCACCAGCTTCGGGTTCATGGATGCCACCATCGAGGCGGGGGGGAAGTATCCGGATAAGATACTCTTCCACTGCTCGGGCTACAAGAGGGCGGCCAACGTGGGCACCTACTTCGCCGAGTTCCATCAGCTCTATTACCTGAACGGCCTCATGGCCGGGGCGCTGACCAAGACGGGCAAGGTCGGCTATGTAGCTGCCCACCCCATACCCGAGGTGGTGAGGCACATCAACGCCTATGCCCTTGGCGTCAAGGAAGTCAACCCCGAGGCGACGGTGCATGTGCGCTGGCTCTTCGCCTGGTATGACCCGGCCAAGGCGAGGGAGGCGGCTGAGTCCCTCATCGCGGAGGGATGCGACGTCCTCGCCTTCACCGAGGACTCCCCAACGGTCCTAGAGGTCGGCCAGGAATACGTCGAGAAGGGGCAGCCCGTCTACACCTTCAGCCACTATAGCCCCATGCAGAAGTTCGGCCCTGACTCCTGCGTGAGCGGCCAGCTCGTCCACTGGGAGGTCCTCTACGAGGACATCCTGGCCAAGATCTATGCCGGCGCCTACACCACCGAGAACCTGGCCGACGTGGACTACTGGTGGATGCTGAAGGAGGGGGCGTGTGAGCTGGGAGGGGAGTTCGGTGTCCCCATCAATCCTAAGTTCGAGGCCCCTCTGAAGGAGAAGAAGGTGAGCGACCCGGTGCTGGGCGAGATCAGCGTATATGATCTGGTTATGACCCGGCTGGCCCAGATGAGCGAGGAGACGGTGCTCTTCGACCCCTTCACCGGACCCATCAAGGACCAGGAGGGGAAAGTGCGGATAGAGGCTGGGCGCCGGGGGACCCACGACGAGCTCTGGACGATAGATTGGTTTGTGGACAACGTGGTGGGCGAAATCCCACGTTAATGTAAAGCCCTTCCCCCCGAAGTCTATGGCAACCGAAGTACAGGCGCAAATTAGGGGCGTAGCGCAGCTACGCCCCTCTCGCAATTATTCGTTGACGATTGGGCTAATCCGGCGCGCAGCCTGGATGACAAATCGCCAAAGGGATTTAAGCGACGCGGACGAGGGAGGGAACGGAGGCGTGCTCGAGAGAGGAGAAGTCGTCGTCAGCATGAAGGGGATCGTGAAGCGATTCCCAGGTGTTGTTGCCAACGATCACGTGGACCTTGAGGTCAAGGCCGGTGAGGTCCACGCCCTCCTGGGGGAGAACGGCGCTGGCAAGACGACCTTGATGAACATCCTATACGGGCTCTATGGCCCAGACGAGGGGGAGATATACGTCCGAGGCAAGAAAGTCGCGATCCGGTCGCCGAGGGACGCCATCGGGCTGGGGATCGGCATGGTCCACCAGCACTTCATGCTTGTTCACCCCCACACCGTCGCCGAGAACATCGTCCTGGGGCTTTCCTCCGCCAAGTTCCTCTTCCCCGTCAGGGAGGTCAGGACAAGGGTTGCGGAGCTTTCGAAGAAATATGGCCTGAAGGTGGACCCTGAGGCGAGGATATGGCAGCTCTCGGCGGGCGAACAACAACGCGTGGAAATCATCAAGGCCCTCTATCGCGGTGCCGATGTGCTCATCCTCGACGAGCCGACCACCATGCTGACCCCCGCCGAGATAGGGGAGCTCTTCGCCATCATCCGCCGCATGGTCGAGGAGGGGCGAACGGTCATCTTCATCACCCACAAGCTCGACGAGGTAATGGCCGTCGCCGATCGTGTCACCGTGTTGAGGAAGGGGAAGGTTGTAGGGACAGTCGAAGCTTCCAAGACGAACAAGCGTGAGCTGGCTAAGATGATGGTGGGCCGGGAGGTCCTCTTCCACCTGGAGAGGAGGCAGGTGGAGAAGGGACGGGTTGTGCTGGAGGTGGAGGGCCTTTACGCCTTGAACGACAAGGGGTTGGTGGCCCTGAAGGGCGTATCCTTCGCCCTGCGCGAGGGGGAGGTCCTGGGCATTGCGGGTGTGGCGGGCAATGGCCAGCGGGAGTTGGTGGAAGTGATTACGGGGCTGCGCAAGGCCACCGGAGGCAGGGTTCTCATCCTGGGGGAGGACATGACCAATTGCTCGCCGAGGGAGATCGCGGAAAGGGGCGCGGCCCACATCCCGGAGGAGCGCATAAGGGTGGGGCTTGTGCCTGGCATGAGCGTGGCCGAGAACCTCATCCTGAGGGATTACCGCTGTCCGCCTTTCTGCCGAGGGCTGTTCCTGAACCTCGGATTCATCGCTCAGCGCGCCGAGGAGCTGATATCAGAGTACGAAATAATGACCCCGAGCAAGGATACCCCGGCCAAGCTCCTCTCCGGCGGCAACATCCAGCGGCTCATCCTCGCCAGGGAAATCTCCCAGGAGCCGCGCCTCATTGTGGCTGCTCACCCGACCTACGGCCTAGACGTTGGGGCGACCGAGCACATCCGCCGCTCGTTGTTGGAGCAGAGGGAGAAGGGAGCTGCCATCCTCCTGGTCTCCGAGGACCTGGAGGAGATAATGCAGATGAGCGATCGCATCGCGGTGATGTTTGAGGGGGAGATAGTGGGCATAATGGATGCTGCCGAGGCGAAGGTTGAGGAGATAGGGCTGATGATGGCCGGGGGCAGGAGGCTGCGATGAGCTGGCTGGGGAGGCAAAGTCATTTGACATGGAAACTGGATTTGAGTATAATACCCATAATCACCATTGTCCTGATATAAGGAGGTAAGATTATGGACTCAGTGGGTATTGCCGAGGTTAAGCGCCGCATCTCGACCCTTGTCAATCGCGTGGCTTTTGGGGGGGAGCGCATCATCCTCACCTCCAGAGGGAAGCCTAAGGCAGCGCTCATAAGCATCGAGGACCTGCGCAAGCTGGAGAGGTTGGAAAGGGCAGAGAGCACCTACTATGCTGAGCGCAAGACCGCTTTGGCGATGGCAAAAGCGGTGAGGGAGATGACGTTGGCCCGTCGTGGCGGTATCCCCTTCCCCGATGTTTCGGAAGACCTGCGCAGGTTGAGGGAGGAGAGAGACCTTGAAATCGCAGGTGTGCGTTGACGCCAGTCTGGCCCTCAAGCTGGTGATCGCCGAGGAAGACAGTCCACTAGCCCATGCCCTCTGGGACACATGGGTGGAAGAAAGGGTAGAGATCATATCCCCACCCCTTCTCGCCTTTGAAGGGATATCCGTGATACGGAACAAAGTCCATCGTGGATTAGTGCCCCCCGATGAGGGGGAACTGATGTTTAAAGCCTTCTGCGCCCAAAGGGTGAGATTGCTTTACCCGGAAGGCTTGCATGAAAGGGCCTGGGAGCTGGCAAAGCGTTTCAACAGGCCCCAGGCTTATGATAGCCATTATCTGGCCCTCGCTGAGATGATGGGCTGTGAACTGTGGACGGCGGATGAGCGGCTCTACAACGCTGTCAAAGGCGAGCTTCCGTGGGTAAGGTGGCTGAGCAACTATCAATTAACCCCCTAGATCCTGCTATCATGGAAATCTTAACCTTTGAGACCTATCAACCCCTGCTGAACAGGTTCCTCTCCCTCCTCAAAGAGGAGATGGGGGAGCGATTGGTGGGCGTCGTCCTCTACGGCTCCCTGGCCCGAAACCAGGTGAAACACGATAGCGACGTTGACCTCTTGGTGGTCGGGAAGGGGAGCAAAGAGGATGTGGAGGGGGGCTACCGCCGCGCTCGCGACGCCCTGGAGGGGACGTCGGAATACAGGGCCCTGGTTAAACAGGGCATCTGGCCTTCGATCTCACCTTTCATCGTGACCGAGGAGTATCTGCGGCAAAGCACGCCTTGGCTCTTCCTGGAGATCCAGGATCACGGCCTCATCCTTTATGACCCGGAGGGCTTTCTGGCCTGGAAGATCGAGAGGGTGCGGGAGAGGATGCGGGAGCTGGGCACCAAGAAGGTGATGCTCCCCGATGGCTCCTGGTACTGGGATGTGAAGCCTAACTGGAAGCCGGGGGAGGTATTTGAGCTGTGACGAACGTTGAGAAAGCTGAGGATTTCTTTCAGGGAGCGGAGTGGTCCTATCAGGAAATGTACGACTCTTATTCCTCCCTTGAACGTTGCTTTTTGGGGCTCGGTCGTCAGTTAATGTCTACCTTGCTGAAGCCGGCGGTCGTTATCCTGGCTGTCCTGGGCGTCTCCCCTAACGCGGTCTCCATCTCGCAGATAGTTGCAGGCATTGTGATAATCCTCACCTTGACCGACCATCCTCGCTTCGCTTTCCTCCTCTTCATCCTCGCCCTTCTCCTTGATGGCCTTGATGGGGCTCTGGCCCGATATGCCGGCCGGTGTTCACCCTTCGGCGCCCTCTTAGACCAGCTCTGCGACCACACACGGGAGATACTTGTCGTCGCCGCCCTGACCAGGGCTGGTGCCTTAGACCCTTTCTGGGCGACCCTCTATGCCTTCGCTTATCCCGCCCTCAACCTGACCATCTTCCTCTGCAATTATTATCAGACACCTTTACCTTTAGCCATCAAATCTTACTTGGTGGTTTACCCTGTTCTCTTCTTCTACCTGTGGTGGGGAATTAACTGGCTGGATAGGGCAGTGGCCCTTTCGGTGACTTTAATGGGGCTCATCATCGTCCAGGGCCTGCTGCACTTGAGGCAGTGCTTGACACCAAAGGCATCGGTGGATCGTCGCCGAAAGTGATATCGTGAGAGCGACCGGTCGCTACTGGGAGGTTGACCCATGAGGGTGAAGGTGAAGAAGCGCTTGACTCCATCGAGATGGGTGACCGTAACAGCCCCCGTCGTATCTTTGGCGCTGGCTCTGCTAGTCATCGCCCTTGTCTTCTGGGGCTACGGTGTTGACCCGCTACTGGCCTACAAGCGCATCTTCGCTGGCGCCTTCGGGAGCCTCTATGGGCTTTCCGAGACCACTGTCAAAGCCATCCCCCTCATGATGTGCGGGGTGGGCCTGGCCGTGGCCTTCAAGGCGCTGGTCTGGAACATCGGCGCTGAGGGGCAGTTGCTCATCGGGGCCGTCTGCGCCACCTGGGTGGCGCTCTACGCGCTCCCCGACGCCCCCAAGGCGCTGCTACTGCCCTGCATGTTCGCCGCCGGATTCCTGGGTGGCGCAATCTGGGGCCTCATCCCCGGCATCCTCAAGGCTAAGCTCAGGGCCAACGAGACCATCACCAGCCTGATGATGGTCTATATCGCCAGTGAGCTAGTGAACTACCTCGTCTATGGCCCTTGGAAGGGGGCCGACGAATGGGGCTTCCCTTATTCGTCGAAATTCCCCACCGCTGCTCAGCTCCCTCGCTTGCTCAATACCCGTATCCACTACCCGACCCTTGTCCTTGCACTCCTATTTGCCGTGCTGGTCTATGTGTTGGTGATGAGGACCAGGCTGGGCTATGAGATAAGGGTTACAGGGGAGAACCCGGAGGCGGCGAGGTATGCCGGCATGAGTTATTTCAAAACGGTCCTGCTGGTCATGCTCATCAGTGGGGGGCTGGCGGGACTGGCGGGCGTGGGAGAGGTAGCTGGAATCCATCATCGGCTCAGATACCCCCAGGGCATCTCCCCCGGCTATGGTTTCACGGCCATCATTGTGGCCTGGCTGGGGAGGCTTAACCCGCTGGCCATCATCCTCACCTCCCTGCTTTTCGGGGGCTTGTTGGTGGGAGGGGACGCCATCCAAGTGGCTCTGGGCTTGCCGATGGCCACGATAAACATCTTCAACGGCGTGATATTGTTATTTGTGCTCGGTGGCGAGCTCCTCACCCGATATAAGATCACGCTAATCAAGCCATAACATACTACCCGGCCCTATGACCTATGAGCCCCTATGAGTTCCCATGAGCTGTCAATGACTCATGGGGGCTCATAGGGACTCGTGGGGGCTAGCCTAGGGGGTTCATAGGGACTGTGGGGGCTCATTGAGGAGGTATTTGATGCTGGAGTTCGTCTTGGATGCGTTGAGGGCCGCTATCCCTGCAGGCACCCCGCTTCTCCTGGGAACCCTGGGGGAGATCTACGCCGAGCGCTCGGGCGTGCTCAACCTGGGGGTCGAGGGGATGATGATCATGGGGGCGGTAACGGGCTTCGGAGTGACCCTGACCACGGGCAATGTCTGGCTGGGGATAGCGGTGGCGGCTTTGGTAGGGGGGCTTTTGGCCCTCGTCCACGCCTTCGTTAGCATCACCCTGCGGGCCAACCAGGTGGTCTCGGGGCTGGCCCTCACCATGTTTGGATCGGGCCTGAGCGGGTTAATCGGCAAGAGGTATGTGGGCATCCCATTGCCTTTCCGGCTCCGCTCGCTCTCTATCCCTCTGCTAAGCGACATCCCGATTTTAGGTCCAGTCCTGTTTCGGCATGATCCATTGGTTTATTTATCGCTCGCCCTTGTCCCCCTACTTTGGTTTGTCCTCTTCAAAACCAGGGCCGGAATCAGCATAAGGAGCGTAGGCGAGGCTCCTGCCACCGCGGATGCCCTGGGAGTGAACGTTTACCTGGTTCGCTATCTCTGCGTTTTCTTTGGGGGGATACTTGCCGGGCTCGGAGGAGCCTATCTCTCGGTGGTCTACGCACCGGCTTGGGTAGAAGGGATGACCGCCGGCGCGGGCTGGATAGTGATCGCCCTGACCATCTTCGCCATGTGGAGCCCCACCCGCGCCCTTGTGGGGGCCTATCTCTTCGGTGGTGTCAAGGTCCTGCAATACAGGCTCCAGCCCCTGGGGATCTCGCCCAACCTCCTAAACATGCTGCCCTTCATATTCACCATCATCGTCTTGCTCGCTGGAACGGGAGAGGTGATAAGGAAGAGGATAGGTGCCCCCTCTGCCCTCGGCATACCCTATGCCAGGGAGGAGAAATAATGTTTCGTGGAGGAAGACGATGGAGGAGCTTAAGGAAAAGATCAGGCGGGAAGGCCGAAACCTGGGCGGTGGTATCCTTAAAGTTGACAGCTTCATTAATCATCAGGTTGACCCGGAGTTGATGGTGGCCATCGGCCGGGAGTTAGCCAGGCGTTTCGCTGATGTGGGGGCGACCAAGGTTCTGACGGCGGAGATATCGGGCATCGCCCCCGCCTTGACCACTGCTTTGGCTTTAGGCGTCCCGGTGGTCTACGCCCGTAAGACCAAGCCCATCACCATGCCTGAGAAAGTCTACCGCCAGAAGGCCCCCTCCCGCACTAAGGGTCGTGAGGTGGAGTTGATGGTCTCGCCGGAGTTCCTGCGCCGGGGGGATAGAATCCTGATAATTGACGACTTCCTGGCCACCGGCCAAACCATCTCCGCCCTTGTTCGGCTGGTAGCCGAGAGCGGGGCGACACTGGTGGGCATCGGGGCGGTCATCGAGAAGGCCTTCGAAGGAGGGCGGGCCCTGCTGGATGGTTTAGGTGTCCCCATCGAGTCCCTAGTCATCATCACCGACATGTCCGATGGCCGCATCGTCTTCGCCGGGGAAAACAACGGATTGGGGAAAACAACGGATTTTATTGGAGAAAACAACGGATTTTTAGGGATAGACCATGGCCATTGAAGCGGTGGTTGTTTTGGACTTCGGCTCTCAATACACCCGGCTCATCGTCCGGAGGGTGAGGGAAGCCCAGGTCTATTGCGAGCTGATCCCCTGGGACGCGCCCTACGCGCAGGTCAAGCGACTCGATCCACGGGGCTTCATCCTCTCAGGCGGGCCGGCCAGCGTCTATGAAGAGGGGGCACCGCGATTGCCCAAATACGTTCTTGAAAGCGGCCTGCCCGTCCTGGGCATCTGCTACGGCATGCAGCTCCTGGCCCACACGCTTGGGGGCAGGGTCGCACCGGCAGGGGAGCGGGAGTATGGCTCCGCCGAGCTGTCCGTTCTGGCCCTTTCCTCCCCTCTTTTCGCAGGGCTACCCTTCTCCATGAAGGTCTGGATGAGCCACGGCGACCGCGTGGAGGAGCTTCCCCCGGAATTCGTCGCCCTCGCCTCCACCCCTAACTCGCCCATCGCAGCCATGGGCGATGAGGCGCGCAAGGTCTATGGCCTTCAGTTTCATCCGGAGGTGGCTCACACCCCCTACGGAAAGGACATCATCCGCAACTTCCTCTACAATGTCTGTGGTTGCCAGGGGACGTGGACGCCAGCCTCCTTCGTCCAGGAGAGCGTGGCCCGGATAAGGGAGCAGGTGGGCGATGGCCTGGTCCTCTGCGCCCTCTCCGGCGGGGTGGATTCCACGGTGACGGCCACACTGGTGGGACGGGCCGTAGGCGACCAATTGACCTGTATCTTCGTAGACCACGGGCTCCTGCGTCAAGGGGAAGCAGAGCGCAACCTGGAGCTTTTCGAGCGCTACCTGGAGGCTAGGGTCGTCTTTGTTGACGCCTCCCGGCGCTTCCTATCGGCCCTCAGGGGGGTGACTGATCCGGAGCAAAAGAGGCGGATTATCGGCAGGGAGTTCATCCGCGTCTTCGAGGAGGAGGCGCGCAAGTTAGGCCATTTCGACTTCCTGGCCCAGGGCACCCTCTACCCCGATGTCATCGAGAGCAGCGCCGTCGGCACTAAGGCCGCCGCACGCATCAAAACCCACCATAACGTGGGCGGCTTGCCCGGGGACATGCAGTTCACCCTCATCGAGCCGTTGAGATACCTGTTCAAGGACGAGGTGCGCCGGGTGGGCCTGGAGCTGGGGCTGCCCGAAGAGGTGGTCTATCGCCAGCCCTTCCCGGGGCCGGCCCTGGCCATACGTATCATCGGGGAGGTGACGGAGGAGAGGCTGGAGATGCTGAGGGCCGCCGACGCCATCGTCACGGAGGAAGTTGAGGCGGCGGGGCTGGGGAGGGAGGTCTGGCAATACTTCGCCGTGCTCACACCTACCA
>CAYQVA010000011.1:0-15808 GCA_964420815.1 uncultured Anaerolineae bacterium | reverse complement strand
ATGGCGCTCGGCGAGTAGCCCATCTCCTTGGCCAGTCTTCGGATGCGCTCCCTCGTCCTTCGGCTGATGCGTGGGTGATCATTGAGGGCACGCGAGACTGTGGAGGGAGAAACTCCAGCTCTCTCGGCGATATCTTTAATTGATACGGCCACTGGCAGTTATCCGTCGGGGGAGAAAAAGCCAAACCACGTTGTGCACACGTTTGCATAAATTATTATACCATACTTCTTTGCAGTTGTCAATCCCTGATGAGCATGCCTAAAATTTCTCAAACCGCTTCACCTCTAGGATGAAGACCACCGCACCGCCCACCTTGACCTCTTTTATCTCCCTCGGCGGGAGCGGAGGGAACCCGCTCGGCCTCCTGGCCGGCGAAGGGGGGACGGGTTCGGTGCGAGGCCGGCATTTGGACTTGATGATTTCCAGCACCTCTTCCACATGGTCGGATTCGACACCTATCAGCAGGGTGGTATTGCCCATCTTCAGGAAGCCGCTGGCGGTACTAACCCTGGTAGATTTGTAGCCCCTATCCGCCAGAGCCTCTGTTATCTTCCCCGCATCCTCATCTCGGACGATGGCTACGATCAGCTCCATTTCTCCCCCCTAAAAGATACAAGGTCGCAAGGTAGCAAAATCGCAAAGTAGCAAGGGCCTGTTACTCTGCTACCTTGCTACCTTTGTTACCCTTATTCAATGCCGCACTCCGCGAGGAGCCTCCGCGTCTCCTGGAGGGCATCTCCGTAGTAATCGCGATAGCGCGGGTTTATCTCCAGCATTAAGACGCCGTTGTAGCCCCTCAAACGGGAGAAGACCTCCCGATAGGGTATCTCCCCCCAACCGATGGGCAGGTGCAGGTCGCCTTTGCCGTCGGGCATGAGCACCATGTGGCGCCGATCCAGCCCCGCTGGCTTGCCGAAGTTGTCGTGGATGTGGATGTGCTTGACCAGCGGCATGGCCGGCTCGATCAGATCGAGGAAGTCGAAGCCGTAGTAGTGGGAGGCGATGTAAGCGTGGCCGAAGTCGAAGGTTATGGCCACGTTGTCCCTGCCCACCCCCTTCACCTGCTCGACCAGGCGGTCTATCATTCCCCCATAGTTGTACATGGCGATGTCTCCGGCGGGGGCGATGAGGTAGGAGAGGTCAATCCCCCTCCGCCTTATACGACGGGCCAGCTCCCAAAGTGCCCCTTCCTCGATCATGGGGTCAGAATTCTCCACGCAGATGGTCACCCCCAGACCCTCCGCAAGCTCCGCTAGCTCGGCCAGGGTCTCCCGCTCCACCCGCTCGCGCTCGTTGACGAAGGCGCGATCCGGTAAGGTAAGGAGCTCCCTGGTGAGCACCACCTCTCCCAGGTATTCGTCCCGTAGCTCGATCCTGCCGCTGTGGTAGACCAGGATCTCCGCGCCGATCTCGCCTGCGAACTCGATGCTCGCCTCAAACACGCTTCTGTGCATCGCGAAGTCTTCGGCGTCCATCAGGTTCAATAGGTCGGGGCAGTGCACGGTATATTTAAGGGGGAACCTGGCGAGCACCTCCTTTACCCTCTTCACGTGCCTGAGGTTAAGCCTCCCGTTGAGGACGGCATCAACCCCATGGACCGGTATCTCTACGTAATCGAAGCCGAGGCGCTGGAAGTAGGCCAGGTCTCTTTCCAGCATCTCCAGGCTGCCACCCAGCCGTGCTGAATGAGCGTTGATGCCGATACCTTTTATGGCCATGAGACCTCCCGTAATCCATAATCTGCAATCTGCTTATCCTCTAACACCGGCTATGGTCACCCTGGCCAGCGCCCTCTGAGCAATGAGGAAGAAGAGCATTGCAGGAACCATATAGAAGAGGGCGATCGCTGCCAGGAGGCCGTAATCCATCACCTCGGTGGCCATGAGCCCCTGCAGGAGGACCGAGAGCACCTTGGTCTCCCCAGGCAAGAGGATATAGGCGAAGATGAAATCCTCCCACCCCGCCAGGAAGGCGAAGATGGAGATGGCCAGGAGCCCCGGCTTGACCAGGGGGAACATTATCTTGCGCCAGGCCTTGAGCCTTGTGCAGCCATCAACGAGGGCAGCCCACTCGATGTCCCAGGGCACCCCATCGAAGAAGCCCTTCATTATCCAGACACCATAGGGTATCTCCATTGACATCCTGGCCAGGACAACACCTGGTATGGTGTATAAAAGGCGTAATCGGAGGAGGACGAAGAAGGTCCCGATGAGCAATAGGACGCCAGGGAATGCCCGGAGGAGCATCTGCAGGCCGAGGATGAGGGTCTTTCCCCGAAACTCGATCCTGGAGAGGGCGTAGGCGGCCAGGGTGCAGACGAGCACCTGCAACACGGCCACTCCGCCGGCATAGAGAAGGGTGTTGAGGAGGACGAGCCATATGGTCGTCGTCTCCAGGCCCCACGGGATGGGAGCCCAGAGGAAGCTCCAATTCTCCAGCGTGAACTCCTTGGGCATGAAGCCGAAGCTCACATATTTACTGAAGGAGTTCATCACCAGCCAGATGTACATGATGAAAAAGGGAATGGAACTCAAGGTGAGCACTATGTACGGCGAAGCCTTCTTGAGTTTATCCAGCATTAACTGCCTCCGAATTAACACTGAGGCCACTGAGGAACACTGGGGATACTGATTTCGCCAAAGGAGCAACTTGACAGAGCCAATACCCCTATTAGAGAATGCTGGCTATTCGATGCAGCGTCATCAGTGATCGTTCAGTGCTTCAGTGTTATACTTCGATCCTCGAGGGCTCCATCAGCCTCTGAAAGCCGAAGAGCTTCCAAATGCCCAGGGTTAAGATCACCGAAACGCCCACCAGTAGCATCGCTATCGCGGCTCCATAGCCGAATTCATAGTAATCGAATGACTTGTGAAGGGCATATAGCGCCCAGACCTCACTCCTGTAGTAAGGCCCTCCATCCGTGAGGAGCAAGATGTAAACGTAGGAATTGAGGTGGGCGATCAAGTGCCAGGCCGTCATGAACATGATCGGCCACCTCAATAGCGGCAGGATTATATACCTGATGACCTGCCATGTCGTAGCCCCGTCTACCTTCGCCGCGTTAGTGATGTCCGTAGGTATGGATTTGATCGCAGAAGTAAAGGTTATCATGCAAAAAGAGAGACCTATGAATGCGTTAACAGGGATCACTATGGGGAGGGCGTAACGGATAAGCCAGGGCTTTGGAGGGATGTCAAAGGCCCCGAGGATGGAGTTTATGAAGCCATAGTGTGTGGGGTCGAAGAACCACTCCCACAGCAGGATATAGACCACCGGTGGCGTCAGGTTAGGCAAGAGCCACACCGCCCGAAAGAATATCCCGGCGCTCTCCCTCATGTGGGTGGTCAGGAGGGCTATGATGAGACCCCCACCCACGGTGAGGATCAGTGCGAAGATCGTATAGATCGCCGTGTTCGCTATTATCCTAGGAATCCTAGGATCCCCTCCCCCGAAGAGCCGCAGGAAATTGGCCAGCCCGATGAAGTGCCAATCGAAGGTCTCGTTCATGTTGGTGAAGGAGAGGAGGGTCGTGAAGACTACGGGGAGGAAGTAGAAGAAGAAGACGAGGATCAGGGTAGGACCAAGAAAGAAGAGGATTATAGAGGACTTCCTGGCCGATTTGACCCGCTCGATGAAAGGGACGGCTACGGATACAACGCTCATCTCTACTCATCTCTACCTACATTAACTTGACATTGTTAAATTCCACGCCGCATACCGGCTCACTCTGAGATGCAAGAGAGGAGAGGGCGTTCTCTAACGCCCCTCAGCCATATCTGCGCTAGAGAGCGCAGACTCCTCCCATGGGCCGGAGAACGAAGGGAAATCTAACAATGTCGAGTTAAGAATGCACCCTCCCGCAGGCTTGGAACCTGCGGGAGGGTGTGCCTTACTCGATGATGATGTCGGGGATGTCCGCCTGCAACGTCTTCACCAGCTCATCAACGGCCGCATCGGGCGCCAGTATGCCGGCCTCGACAGCCTTGATGACCTCGAAGACGTCCTTCTTATACTTGCCCCAGGCCGGGTGCTTGGGGACATCCTCGGCATACTCCAGCATGGGGGCGACGCTCTTGATGTAGTCGGCATAGGCATAAGCGCCGAGGTCGGGATGGAAGTAGGCCGACTTCCTGACCGGAGGCCGCATCGTCTTGATGGTATGCTTGACCATCAGGTCGGCCGAGGAGGCGCAGAAGAGGAGCGCGGCCGCCGCCTCTGGAGCTTCCTCCTCAGGCTTCACGCACCCCCTCGTGACCAGGTAGGCCAGGGGGCCCAGGGTCGTCACCGGCTTGGCCTCCGGAACGGCCGGCGGGAAGAGCATGAAGCCCAGGTCCTCCTTGAAGACCTCGTCGGTGAGGCCGTACTTGGCCATCCACTCCGATGGGGTCCCTACGTGGCTGGCGAAGGTGAAGAGGGTCTTGCCCTCCACGAAGGCGGCGTGGATCACCTTCCACTCGGGCGGGGCCTCGGGGAGCACCCCCTCGTCCACACGGGCCTTGAACCACTCAAAAGCTGCCAGCGCCGCCGACTTGGTGAGCACTAACTTGTCCTCTTCGGGGTCGTAAACCCTCCCGCCGAAGGCCTTCATGTAGATGTAGATGGTGTCCCCAGGGCTGGGCCGGTGGAGGATGCCCCACTCGACCAGGCCGGCGTCCACCGCCTCCTTGGCCAGCTTGGCGATGTCGTCCATGGTCACCCCCTCGGCCGAGGCGGGAAGCATTTCGGCGATGTCCTCATCGGTATAGCCCAGGGCCCTCAGCACGTCCTTCCGATACCAGATGCCACCCGGCGTGGCATCCTGGGGGATGCCCCAGATGTGCTTCTCGCCCGCGTATGGCCCCTCCTTGGCCTTGTACTTCACGGCCTCCCACATGGTGGGGTAGAAATCGTCATAGCCAAGGGCCCAGTACTTCTCTACGTGCTCGTCGAGAGGCACCAGGAAGCCACCATCGGCCAGGCTGGGGATGTCCTTCAAGGTCACGATGTGGGGCCCTTCCTTGGCCTCGCAGGCAGTGAAGAACTTCTCGCTGAAGGGTCCCCACTTCAGCTCCGAGAAGAGGGTCTCGAGCACCACTTTCTGGGGTATGATCCCTAAGGCGTTGAGCTTGGGAACCGCTTCCTCCAGGTTGGTGGCCCTGGTGGTAGGCATGGGGCCCGGCCCTATGGTCCAGGCTTTGAGCTTTATCGGCGCTGGCGGGACTGGCGTGACCTCGACGATCTTAGTGACCTCGACCGGCTTCTCGACTACCACCTCCTTCTCGACGACGACCGTCACCGGCACTTCCTTCTCGACCACCACCGGCGTCGGCGGGGCGCAGGAGGCCAGCAGCACCAACAGCGAAAGGACGATCAATATCGTTCTCTTCTTTGAGAACATCTCCCCCCTCCTTAAGTATTGAAAAAGCTTAGCACTTCAATGGCCGATAAGCCTTTTGCTCTTCTCCATCACCCCCTTTAATCCTCGAAGGTAAGCGCCTCTTACACATATAATAACCGCATTCCCTAAAATTGTCAATGCCCTACCCAGCGGCGGAGGATGTCTACCACCCCAGCCCCGTCTTGATAGGGGGAGACGTAATCCACCTCTGCCTTGACCGCGGACGAGGCATTGGCTGGGGCGGCGGAGAGACCTACCATGCGCAGGAACTTCAGGTCGCTGACCGAATCGCCGATGCCCCCCATATCCTCCAAGGAGATGCCCGTCTCCTCGGAGAGCCACCTC
This sequence comes from uncultured Anaerolineae bacterium, assembly GCA_964420815.1. GTDB lineage: Bacteria > Chloroflexota > Anaerolineae > CAYQVA01 > CAYQVA01 > CAYQVA01. The sequence continues at coordinate 10,086 of CAYQVA010000011.1, read as the reverse complement.
ACCCCTGTCCCCTTATCCACGCCCACGGGGATCACGTTGACGCAGGTCGCCGCCTCCTCGGCTGCGTAAAGGGCCTCTTGGGCAGCCAATACCTCAGAGACGGCGCGGTAGAGCTGGCTCACGCTTACCCCATCTGTGGGATAGAGGGTCAAGGAAACCTCCTTGCCCGGCTGGAAGTAACCCAGGCCTTGCTCGACGACCTCCCGCCGCAGTGCTTCTTTGACCTGCGCCAATGCCTTCTTCACCTCGGTGGTGATACATGGGTTCTCAACGAAGCGATAGGTGTGGGGCAAGTAAAGCCCGCCACCGTTCTCGTAGATAGCGGGCATGTGGGCGTCAATGGCCTGCATCAGCACCTCGACGTAGGGCTCCTGGCGGCCGGTGCAAAGGGTGACGGCGGGCACCGTAGGGGCGTCATTTAATGACGCCTCTACGCGCGCCTGCCTGTTCAGCCCACCGATGTATTTCAGGGCCTCGAAGTCCCAGGGTTGGCCCTCACCGGGGGTGAGGCAGCCGTCAACGTCTATGACGACCAAACGCAGGTTGCCGGCTTGATGCGGCGGATGGCATGGCTCTTTCACAGGAATTTCCTAAGGAAGTCCAGGGAGCGGGGAAGCTCTTGAGCGTAGTAACCCTTAAGGGGTGCATTCTGGCCCGGCTCGCCACACTCCAAGGTCATATACCTGTCGTAGCCGATCCCCTTGAGGGCGGCGAAAGCGGCGGCGAAGTCGGTATGGCCCAGGCCGGGTAGCTTCCGGTTGCTGTCGGCCAGGTGGACGTGATGGATGTGCTCTCCCGCCTTCTCGATGCTGGCCGAGATGTCCGCCTCCTCAATGCTCATGTGGAAGAGGTCGGCCATGGTCTGGACGTAGGGGCTGTCCACGGCTTGGCAGACCTCCACCGCGTCCTCGAGGGTGCGCAAGAGGTGGGTCTCATACCGGTTCAGCGACTCTAAGATAAGCACCGCTCCCACGCTCTCGGCGTGCCGGCCAAGCTCGCCCAGGAGCTCGATCAGGAGACGCTTCTCCAGCTCGATGGAATCGGCTAAGGGCGATAGATCGGGTATGAGCGGCGGGCCGAAGATGGGGACCACCACCAGCCCCACCGCGCCCAGCTCGGCGGCGATCTGGAGGTAGCGTTCGATCTCCGCCATGGCCGCTTCCCGCTCCCCCCGCTCTGGGTGAAGCAGGCAGCGACGGCGCCCGTAGCAGATGGTGCTGGGCTTCACGGGGCTGGTGCTCGCGGTCTTTTTGATCTCCTCCACCCGGTCTTCCAGACCGAAGCTCCAGAACTCGATTCCCGCGAATCCCAGCTGTTCCGCATTTTTAAACTGTTCCGCCAGGGTCTCCCCCGGCAGCATGTCCTCCTGGATGGCAAGTTTCATGGGAAAGCCCTCAACCTTGCCGGCCCAGGATATCGCGTAGAAACACGGCCGGCGAGACGATCTGGACTCCCCGATAGCTCCCTAAGCGTTTGAGGTGCTCGTCACCGCTGATGATGTAATCAGCACCGGCTTCCAAGGCACAGGCGACATATTTATCGTCGGTAGGGTCATCAGGCACAGCCTGAACCTCCATTTCGCCCGGGGTGATGGTAGCCGTTGCTAGCAAGCCGGCCAGGAAGGAATCAACCTGGGCTTCATCCCAACCATGCTCACGTTGCAGGCGGGGATAGAGGAGCACACGCCGCACCTCGGCAATGATAGGCGGTGAGATGGCTAAATCGAACTCGCCTCGGCGCCAAGCAGCGAGGATTTGTGCCGGGTGGCCAGCCGGGACGAGGACAGCGCTGACGAACTGATTGGCGTCCAGCACAACGCGCATCAAGAGCCCCTACTTGTGTGGCCTCCGTTCAGCTGCTTTGGCAGCAGCAACGGCCTCAGCGATGGCCTCTTCCAGCTCAGCGACTGGGACTTGGCGGGTGCGCTCCTGCACCTGTTCGATCATGGCGAAGAACTGTTCACGGCGCACCTGCCACTGGCGATACTGCTCAATGGGCACCACGGCAGCCATAGGCCGGCCACCCCGTTCGATGATAAAGGTGCCGCCACGGTAGTAGGCCTCATCAAGCACCTGGCTGAAGTTCTTCTGGGCAGTTACAGCATTGATCGTCTTTTCCATAAAAGCGCTCCTCTGTTATTTAATGGGCGTTTAAGCGCCTTCCCAGCGGGCTAAAGTCACACTACGAGCCTGCTTTCAATAACTCCTCGGTTTTCCTTTTCGCTAGCTTTGCCAGCTCCAGCGGTTCCCACTCCCAATACTCCGGCCTGAATAGCTCGACGGAACAGACGCCGTCGTAGCCGATGCCCCTGAGGGCGGCGATGATCCCCTTGAGGGGGATGACCCCTTCCCCCGGCAGCAGGCGATGGGCGTCGGTGAGCTGCGCCCTGGGCAGATCCTCCGCATCGTTGATATGGAAGATAAAGAGCTTCTGGGGAGCGATCTGGCCAATGGATTCCAGCCTCGAGCCGCCGACGTAGAAGTGGAAGGCGTCAATGACCAGCCCCACGTTCTCTCGATCCACCTTCTGCACGATCTCCCAGCAGTCGGCCAGGGTGTTAACCGAGCAGGCGGCGAAGCCCAGGAACTCGAAGGCCAGCCTCACCCCATAGCCAGCGGCGATTTCGGCCAGGTCACGCAGGACCCGCACAGACTCCTGGTATACCTCCTCTTTGGTCGCCCCTGCCGGCTTGTCGCTGGGCACGACGACGATGTTGGGGCAGCCTAGCACCTGGGCCACCCGGCTCAGCTGGCGACAGCGCTCCCTCACCTCCTCGCATCCAGCTTCGTCGCGGAAGGTTATCCTCTCGATGGAATTGATGGCGTGGGGCTTTATCCCCGCCCCTCTCAGGAGGCTAACGACATCGGCCAAGCTGCCTTCCTGCAAGAAGTCGTCCAGCTTGGCCGCCCAGATCTCCAATGCGCCATAGCCAGCCTGCCCCGCGACCCTGATGTCGGTGGCCAGGTCGGCCCTCATGGTTGTAGCGCCGTTCAGCCCCAACAGCATGTCAATCCCCTAACGAAAACTCTCTCCGTTTGCTCACGAAGTTCTGCACTTTTACCGTTTACGCTCACTCTCATATTTTTCGGAGAGAGTTTTCGTTACCGATAGCTCGACACCTCTCGATGGGCAGGTAAACCTTCACCCTCTCGCCCCTCTCGAACCGTTGCATCCCGCCCGTCTGCACCCTCAACTCGAGGAGCCCGCCCAAACTGATGCGGTAATCAATCTTATCGCCCAGGTAGGTCATCTTTTTGATTACCCCTTCGAAGGTGTTCTCCCCCCCGCCATAGTCGCTGGTGAGGAGCTGAACCTCATTGGGCCGGATGAAGACCAGCAATTTCTGCCCCCTTCGAGCTTCGGGTGGGGCGGGCACGCATAGCTCCAAGCCATCGAGGGATAGGACCGCTCTCCCTCGCTCGTCCATGGAGATGACCGTCCCCTCGATGAAATTGGATAGGCCGATGAAGTTCGCTACAAACCTGGTTTGGGGTTGCTCGTAAATCTCCTCCGGGGTGCCTACCTGCTCGATGCGGCCCTGGTTCATGATGGCCACCCTATCGGACAGGGCCATGGCCTCCTCCTGATCGTGGGTGACGTAAACGGCGGTGATGCCCAGGCGTCTCTGGAGGTCTTTAATTTCAAAGCGCATCTCCTCCCTGAGCTTGGCGTCCAGGTTGGAGAGTGGCTCGTCCAGGAGCAGGACCTTGGGGCGGTAGACCAAGGCCCTGGCCAGGCCCACCCGTTGCTGCTGCCCGCCGGAGAGCTGGCGGGGGTAGTGGTTCTCGTATCCCTCCATGCGGATCAGGCGCAGGGCATCCATCACCATTTCCCGCCGCTTCGCCTTGGGCAGGCGCCTGATCATCAAGGGGAACTCCACGTTCTCGTAGACGGTCATATGGGGGAAAAGGGCGAAGTTCTGAAAGACCATGCCCAGTTGCCGTTTGTGGGTAGGCAAGTCGGTGACATCTTTCCCCTCGATGAACACCCGCCCCTCGTCGAGGGTGACGTATCCCGTGATGCACCGGAGAGCGGTGGTCTTGCCGCAACCCGATGGCCCCAACAAGGTCATCAGCTCACCACGTCTGATCTTCAGGTTGATGTGGTCGTTAGCCACGATAGGGCCATAGCGCTTTGTGACGTTCACCAATTCGATCATGTATTCAGTCATATCCTATACCCCCTCGAACCCTCCCACCAGCTTCTCCGGCGCCAGCCGAGCCCTGCGAGGCCGGGGGCATCGGGGTGACGAGCTGTCACAAAGCCTACCTTAATACAATTCTGTGGAGGGCTTTGTGACAGCTTGTCAGGGGTGTCCCCCATCACACCCCCTTGAACCCTCCCACTAACTTCTCCGGCGCTACCTGGCGCTGGAGCAAAAACAGGACGATGATGGAGGGAATGACCAGGATCACCGACATGGCAGCGGTCACCTCCCAGTAGCCCTCGCCCACTGCCAGATACGTCCTCACGGGCAGGGTTATGGTGTCAGGCCCATAGGTCATCAGGGTCAGGGTGAACTCATTGTAGGAGGTGGTGAAAGTGAAGATCATTGAGGAGAGGATGCCTGGCATAGCTAAAGGCAGGATGACGTGAAAGAAGCGCCTGATAGCGTTAGCCCCGCAGACGCTGGCCGCCTCCAGCACCCGCTCGTCCAGCCCCTCGAAGGCAGCCGATAGCACCAGGATGGCATAGGGGGCACAGACAGCTACGTGCGCCAAAGCCACCCCGAAATGGGTATCAATTAAGTGCAACCGATAGAAGATCCTGGCTATCCCTAAGGCATAGGAGATGGGCGGGATCATGCGGGGGAGCAGGAGCATGGCCATCAGGAGCTCCTTGCCGGGTATGCCCCGCCTTCCCAGCGCCCAGCCCGTGGGGATGCCGATCAGGGTGCTCATGGTCACCGCCATAGCGGCGATGATCAGAGTGTTCTTGGTGACCTCGGGGACATGGGCTATGCTTACAGCCCAGCGGTACCAGTCCAGCGTCAGCTCTGGGGGGAGCCACAACTTGCCAAACCACCCCTTGCCCACGGACTTCAAGAAGATCATCAGAAAGGGCATAGTGATGAAAAGGAAAAAGCTCAGGAGGAAGGTGTAGATTATGATTCTCCTGGCGTCTAGGATGGCTTGTAGATACTGGCGCACCAGCCTCATGCCATTGGCCTCCTCAGAATCCTCATGTAGAGGGACAGGAAGGCGACCTGTAAGGCAGCCATTATCACCGCTATGGCGCTGGCCGTTGACCACCTGGCAGGGATGAAGACCTCGATCTGCTTGTATATCGTGACGGAGAGGGGCCGATAGTTGCCACCGGTTAGCAAGGGAACGCTGAAGGCGCCGAAGCAAGCCATGAAGGTGAGCACCGAGCCGGCCAGGACACCGGGCATGATCAGCGGCAGCACGATATGGCGCAGGACCTGCCAGCGGTTGGCGCCGGCGACCATAGCAGCCTCCTCCACTGCCGGGTCAAGGGCCTCCAGAGCGGAGAGGCTGGTCAGACAGGTAAAGGGAAAGTATAGCCAGAGATAGAATATAATGAGTCCGTGAAGGGTGTGGACAACGCGGATGGGGCCTTTAATGAATGGCACGAACCTGATTAGAAAAAGGTTAAACCAGCCTCGGCTGCCAAAGAGGAGCATCAACCCTAAGGCGCCGATAAGGCCAGGAACTACCCGAGGGATGATCATAAGGAGCCTGAAGAAGCGATGTCCCCTGAACTTCTCCCGCAGGATTAAGGCCAAGGGAATGCTAAACAGAATGGAGAGCGCGGTGGCTGAGATAGCTATGGTAAAAGTTAAAAGGATGACATCCCTGCCATGAGGGTCATTAAGGAAGTTAACATAGTTCTCGATGGTCCACCCGCTGCTTTGTCCCTCCGGCCGCAAGCTCAGGGCCACTGTCACCAGCATGGGATAGAAGAAGAGGCCGAAGAATCCGGCCAAACCAGGAGCCAACATGAGCAAGGTTATAAGATTCTGCCTTCGCTGTTTCAGAAAATCCCTCACTCCTAAATATCCTCGACTTCACTGAGTTGGTGCACTCCCCAGTCAAATTGAGGAGGTAGGGAGCCATCGCCCCCTACCTCCTCGTTCGTGCAAAGCCTACCTGGGCGCCAGCTCCTCCGGCCCTTTCTCCTTAATCCAGTCAACTAACTCCTTATTGGTCATGCGGATCCTGGTCGGCTCGACGTCCTCCCAGGCTGGGATGTTCTCCCAGACGACAGCCGGGATCTTGTCCCAGATGTCGGTCCCGGTGTACTGCCACATGGTGGTGATCAACTTGATCTGCTGGAAGTCAGAGAGCAGATAGTCGACCAGCTTGTAGGCCACGGGCTTGTATTCCTCGGGGATACCACCAGGCACGCAGAGATAACCATCAGATCCGGCGGTCATCCCCTCCTCCAGGAATCCGGCCTTGATCCCAGGAGGCATCGTCCCCTTCATCCTGGACCACAGGCAGTAATCCAGGGCATAGAAGGTGATCCAAGTGTCGCCAGCCAAGAACCTCTCGAACATCTCGGGCGGCTCAGAGGCCAGGGGTAGCTGGGCATAGGTGTAGAAGTCCTTCAGCTTGGCCAAAGCCTCCTCCCACTCCGGCGTCCCTTTTAGCTCCTCCAAGGGCTTGTCCATGAGCTCCGGACCCAGGAAGGCGTAAAGGAAGCTGTAAGGCTGGCGGCGCCCCGAGCCGGATTTGGAGTCGGGCCTTACCAGGCCGATGTGCCCCTTCCACTCGGCCCGCCGATCGTAGAACTCCTTCCAGGAGGTGGGCGGGTCCTTGATGTACTCGGAGTTATAGATCAGCGTATATTGGCTCCTCCAGTAGAGGGCGCCCTTGCCGTTAATGGGTATCCCTACAGCGGTTTTGAGATAGGCCTCGGGGCACTTGGTCAGGTTGGGGATCACATCCTTCTTGTCCGGCCAGAGGGTCTCCAGGGGTATGCCCTCCTCCACCATATCAGCGACGTGGCTGGGCTTGACGAAGAGCAGGTGAAGGTCGCCCTTCCCAGGCTCCCAGGCCTTCATCCGCTCGATCATCTCTGCGCTCTTGCCGACCACGTAGTTAATCTTGATGCCTAGGTCCGCCTCTATGTCGGGGAGGACCACGTTCTGCCAATACCACTGGAAGTTAGCGCCCGAGTTGGTGTCCATCATGGTGATCTCAGTCGGCGGCGGCGGAGGTGGCGTAGGAGTTACTACCACCTCTTTCTCCACGATTTTGGTAACTTCGACTGGCACCTCCTTGGTGACCACCACCGTCTCCACGATCCTCTCCGGTGTCGGCGGGGCACAGGAAGCGACCAAGGCCGAGAGCACCGCTAAGACTATCAATGCCATCGCAACCTTACCACGCATCTCTGATCTCCTCCTTCAACCTCGCAGTGCGAGGGCTGAGCGTGCAGCCCTCTAAAATGCCGACAACATCGTCTATCCCAATTATCACCCCCTCCCTTGCGGAAAATGTCGCCAGGCCTCCAACATCGGAGGCTTTCACATTTAGTTTATCATACCCGAGGCGGTTTGTCAAGGTTTTGCAGGCCCCATGATATCCATCTGAGCCAAGCCCAGGTGGAGAGATCTTCACCAATTAGATGACCCCCAGCTCTTTCCCCACCTTCTCGAAGGCCTCGAGGCCGAAATCGAGATCGTCCTGGCTGTGCATGGCGGAGATCATGACCCGGATGCGAGCCTTCCCCCGCGGCACGGTGGGGAAGCCCAGGGCCATGGCGAAGACCCCCTCCTCGAAGAGGCGTGCCGAGAACTCCTTGGCCAGCGGCGCCTCCCCCAGCATCACCGGGGTAATGGGCGTCTCGCTCTTGCCAGTGTCGAAGCCCAGGTTCTTCATCTCGGCCTTGAAGTAGCGGGCGTTCTCCCACAGCCTGTCCACCAGCTCGGGGGATTCCTTTAGAAGCTCCAAGGCTGCCAGGGAGGCTGCTGTGTCGGCGGGCGTATTGGCGCTGGAGAAAAGGAAGGGACGGCCCCTCTGACGGAGGTAATCAATGATGAGCTTCTTGCCGGACAGCGACCCCCCAATCACGCCGAAGGCCTTGGAGAGCGTCCCCATCTCGACGTCGAATTTGTTATGCAGCCCGAAGTGGTCAACGATCCCCCTCCCTCCCTTGCCCAGCACACCCTCACCGTGGGCGTCGTCCACATAGGTTAATAGGCCATACTCCTCAGCGACCTCATAGAGCTCGTCCAAAGGGGCGATGTCACCGTCCATGCTGAAGACCCCATCGGTGACCAGCAGGCCACGGCGGTATTTGCCTATATTCTCCCTGACCTTTTTCCTAGCATCCTCTGCGTCGCAGTGCTCGTAGATGATGATGGTAGCCCTCGACAGCCGGCACCCATCAATGATGGAGGCGTGATTCAGCCGGTCGGAGAAGATGACGTCCTCCCGGCCCACCAAAGCGGGGATGGCTATCTCGTTGGCGATGTGTCCTCCTTGGACGTACATGCATGCCTCCACCCCTTTCCACTCGGCCATGCGCCTCTCGAACTCGAGGTGGAGCTCGAGGGTCCCGGCGATGGTGCGCACCGCCGCAGGGCCTACACCCCACTTGTCAATGGCCTTCTTTGCCGCCTCCTTGAGTTTGGGGTGGTTGGCCATCCCCAGGTAGTTGTTGGTGCACAGGTTGAGCACCCTCTTGCCGTCCACTGTCATCCAGGCATCGGCCGGCGAGCCGATGGTGCGGATGTTGATGAACAGCTTCGTCTCCTTGAGGTTCGCGATCTCCTCGCGAATGAAATCCAGCTTGTCTCTTGACATCTCCCTCGCTCCTTTCTTTTAAGCCCTAAGTCCCCAGTCCTAAGTCCTAAGTCCGATGTCTAATGACTTTGGACTCTGGAGTTAGGACTTCGGACTGGGGACCTTGGGCTTTAGGACTTCGGACTGTAGACTGATTTGAAGGTAACGGATGAAGCCGCCGATCAACCGCTTGGTCTCCTCGGCTTGCTGGTAGATGTCCTCAAATTGCTGCTGGTCAATGTAATCCTGGTCGAGGGCGATATAGAGTTGCGACTGAAGCTCGCTAGCCGAGCGGCGGGCATAGCCCAAGAAGCGGATGAACTCGGCGTCCCTGCTGGCATCGAAGCCCTCAGCGATGTTGGACATCACCGAGATGGCCGAGCCCTGGATTTGGTCGCGCAGCCGATAGTCCCTGGCGAATGAGCCTTTGGTAGAGACGGCATAGACCATCTGCATCAGCTTCCGCGCCGCCTGCCAAGCCTCTATATCCTTAAACCGCTCTATCCTCGCCATCACCCCCCCTCCCGACCTAGGACTTAGGACTTATTGACCTTAGGACTTACTAAGACGCCTGCCCAACTTCTCCAGCATGTCGGCGGTCATCGCTGCCAGGTCGTAGCTCGGCTCCCAGCCCCACTCCTCACGGGCAGCGCTGTCGTCAATGGTCCTGGGCCATGAGTCGGCGATGGCTTGCCTGAAGTCGGGCTTGTACTCGCAGACGAACTCGGGGATATGCTTCTTTATTTCGGCGGCTAGCTCGCCGGCAGAGAAGCTCATGGCCGCTAGATTGAAGCCATTATGGTGCTTGAGCCTGGAGAGGTCAGCCTCCATCAGCTGAATGGCGGCCTTGATGCAATCGGGCATGTAGATCATGGGGAGGACGGTATCCTCCCTCACGAAGCAGGTATACCTCTTGTGCTTGATCGCCTCGTAGAAGATCTCCACGGCGTAATCGGTGGTGCCGCCGCCCGGAAGGGTCTCGCTGCTGATAACGCCGGGGTAGCGGACGCCGCGCACGTCCAGGCCGTACTTGTGGAAGTAGTAGTCGCAGAGCAGCTCCCCGGCCACCTTGGTGACGCCGTACATGGTCGTGGGACGCATGACCGTATCCTGGGGCGTGTTCTCGCGGGGCGTCTCCGGGCCAAAGGCGGCGATGGAGCTGGGCCAGAAGACCCGAACCATCTCGTATTCCCTAGCGATCTCGAGGATGTTGTACAGGCCGTTCATGTTCACGCGCCAGGCGAGCTGGGGATTCTCCTCGCCCACGGCGGAGAGGATGGCCGCCAGGTGGTAGATTGTGTCAATGTTGTATTTCTTCACCACCTCCTCGACC
>CAYQVA010000010.1:0-15899 GCA_964420815.1 uncultured Anaerolineae bacterium | reverse complement strand
TCATTGAGATTATAGCATTGTGGTTGCCAAGCTGTCAAGCTATTGATTAGCCCCAAGATTTATCACTTATCACCTCCATCGCTCATCCGCTGCACCTTCTCTTGCAGTTCTCACTCTTGCCGAGCTTGCACCTCGGCGACAATCTCAGTAGATCACAATAGCACTTCTCTGCCAGTTCCCGAACAGAGAAAAGGCAGCTCACAAATTGACTGCTACAGTATACTAGATTTCAGCTGGTTTGCAAATAGCAAAAGCTAGCTGTGTGCTTGATGCAGGTGGCTTTTCTCTACAGAATGCCTGAGAGCTTTGTAGCTAAGAGGTTTGTGTTGAAAGGCTTGCCTGCGCAAGCTCTTGGGTTAGCCCATGAACCCTGGTCCGCGGGGCATTGAAAGGGACCCGCGCCATGAAAGCGATGGAATCGACGTGAACGGAACCAATCCGCAGATGACATCTCATCATTGCATGCTAGCTATCTGTTCCCGCACCCATTCTGCCTGCGGCGATCCCAAATGTTCAAAAGTAATCAAGCTTTCCGACAGCAATCGTTTGGCCAACGCTTTGCGTCCCTGTAGCCCTGCTAGGTAGCCAAGCGATGCCTTGTTTAGCGCAATCCAGAACGGTGCCTCGATTTGCTCCGCAATGGATAGGCTGCGTCGAAACAGTTCACTCGCTATTGCATGCTCTCCCTGGTCAACATACAGCATACCGAGTGTTTGCAGTGTGGCAGCAATACCCAATCGATCACCTAGTTGTGTTGATATCTCCAGACTGCGTTCATAGTATTCGCGTGCAGATTGATAATCTCCCTGCTCCCTAGCAATGCGCCCAAGTTCGTGCAGAGTGTTAGCAATACCCTTGCGATCTCCAAGCTTTTCGCGGATATCCAGAATACGAAAGTGCAAACGCTTGGCTTCTTCGTAGTTGCGCTGCTCAGTAGCGATAAAAGCCAGCAAATGCAGGTGTGCCGCAATGTCGGCTGGTCTGCCCAATTCCTCTTCTTCCATGAGCAACGCCTGCTGACAGTATATGCGAGCTTCCTTGTAGTTTCCTTGATCAACAGCTAGTGCGCCCAAACAGTGCAAAGTGGCTACGATACCCGACTTGTTTGAGATTTCCGTAGAAATCTCCAGGCTGCGCTTATAATAGTTACGCGCCTCCGTGATGTGCCCTATGCTTGCACAGACAATTCCCATTTCATGGAGATTCTCTCCAACCCAACGCTTATTTCCTGTCTGTAAAGCCATTTCTAGGCTCTGCTCATAGTAGGGACAAGCGTCCAGATAGCGTCCTTGAAGCCTAAAAAGGTCACCTAGGTCATGAAGAACTACCATTAGATTGAGTTTGTTGTTGCTCTCTTGTGCAATTTCCAGAGCTCGCTGATAGTACGCGTAAGCCTTCTCGTACTGTCCTCGCTCAGCTTCTAGCCCCCCCAGACATTCCAACGTCGCGGCAAGCCCAACTTGGTCGTTGATCTGTTCTTTGATGGCGAGACTGCGTCGATAGTAGTCTTCAGCCACCGTATACCGCCCTCGTCGTGCGCTCAGACGTCCCATCTCGTGGACTGTGGCGGCAAGGCCATATGGGTGGTCCAATTCTTTCCACATGCGCAAGCTATGCTCATATTGCTTCTCTGCCTCGTCATAATCCCCTAACTCTTGACAGGTGACGCCAAGATTGTGATGGCATTCCGCTTGATATTCCTTGTCGCCAAGCATACGGGCAGCATCGATGGCTTGTCTCAGGATCCTCGCTTGCTCATTCCAATACCCTCGCAAAGCCAAGAATCCCCTGAGGCCATCCTGTGTCAGCGCTTTCGCAAATTGCACAAATAGCGCCCATTTCCCGTTGTCGTATAACCAGTTCATGATCCCAAGTGCGTTCTCCAACTCAAGTTCCAACTTCTCATAGTGCTCTAGATTCTCACGCACATAGTGCAAGAAGTACTCCGCCGCGCGAGCTCGAATTCGTTCTTTGTCAGATTGGGTGTCTAGTTTCTCCTGGGCAAACCGCTTCAAAACGGGGTGCAGAGTATAGCGCTCTCCGCTTGTGTCAATGGGATCTCTTTGAAGTAAGGAGTGAGCTACAAGCTCACCTAGAAGATGTTCAGCATCACTTTGCCCACTAATAGCTTGAACCGCAGATACCGAAAAGCTGCTACCGGTGAAGGCCCCAAGGCTATCAAAAACTTTCTGACTCTCTGGCTCCAATGTATCGTAACTCAGCGAGAGCGCCGCTCTTACGCTACGATCTTCCAGCTGCAAAGTCTTTAGCGCATCCATGGACAAGCGGTTCGCCAACTTCTTGAGCGTAGCTATGCGTCCTGTGGCGACCAAACGGCCTGCCAGCTCGATGGCTAGAGGAAGGTCGCCAAGGATATCACAAATGCTGTCAAGTATCTTGGCTTCTTCAATATCGCTTGGGTATGCTTCGGACAGCGAAGTGAGCAACCGAACAGCATTCTCTCTCCTTAATGGCTCCAGATTTATAACGACATCCACAGGCAACGCGAAATGATGTCGGCTAGTGACCAATATAGCACAGTTTGCAGCTGCATCGAGGATGTCACGCACCTGGTCTGCATTCTGGACATTGTCCAAGTATAAGAGAGCGTACTTCCTGCCGAATAGAGCTCTAAAGCGCGCCAGCCTCTCTTCATAACTTGGCACCTTCTGAATGGAAGTGTCACCAAACATGGCCGCAATATCTCCCAGCAATTGCTCCGCGGGTGCATCTCCAACGCTGTGGAAAACGCAACCATCAGGAAAGCTGTGTTTGAGTTTCCTCGCAAGATGCGTCGCTAGAGCGGTCTTTCCAACACCGCCCATACCGCAAATAAGCACGGAGCCAAACGCAAGGAGGGTATCCTCGGCCTGCTGCAGTTCCTGTTCCCGATCTTGAAAGTTCCTAACATCCCGAGGAAGGATAATCGGAGACAAAGCGTGAACGAACCGAAAAGCGCGCCGCTGATCATACATTTTCTCTAGATCACGATCCCTTGCTTCCCTTGTGCTAGTCCCTTCCCGCACAAAGCACTGGTCCTTGCGAAGTTTATCGAACTTCTTCTTGACCCGATGAGGAGGCTTGTAACTCTCTGGAACAATGATCGCTCCCAATTCCACAACACGACCATCAGGGCCTGTGTGATCAAACGTTCTGAAGAGAAACCGAATTGGAGGATCAATCTTAGAGTTGACGATTTCCTGTAGTTTCGCATCATCGAGATTGAGATGGGAGATATCGTGGAGGCTTCCATCTCGCTCATCAACACCGATTATGAGGAACCCGATCTTAGGATCTAGACCCAAAGCCGTCAAGCTATCATCTCGGTCTACAGTATTTGCCATAGCTGAGACATCTTTGATTAGCTCCGCCTTGTGCTTCGGTATAGACAAGTCTAGAATCCGTTTATAATCCACTTTGAGGCTTTCGAAGCCACGTTGGATGAGCTGAATGATGGCTTCCGGATTATATTCACGACCAGTCACTTTGCACCCTCACTAGCTAAGATGCTAGATAGCGTCGCTATCACTCTTGTTCTGAATCCCATTACTGGCAATCCTAGAGCGTTTTATGATAGGGAAAGAGATGATTCAATGTGCTCATGACATGCCCCGGATGATCATGGACAGCCTGCTTTGTAGCGCCAGCTATGAAACCTATTGCAGGGAGTCCTTTTACTATTCAAATCAAATAAAGAAGCCGCCTCCCTTTGCCCAGGAAGCGGCTCTAGGCCACAATCCCCCAAGCTCAACCCCCTGGGCTACCGGGGGTGAGACAACAGGATCGCCAGAGCAATGGGCTCTGCTAAATCCCATTCTGTGGCACGTTCATTATACCCTGTAATAGGCTTACTGTCAACAATCTCAGCTTTTTGTTACACCCTGTACTCCCTCACCACCCGCTGCCCCTCTTCCACCATGCGGTAGGCGCGGCGTTCGGCCTCGTATAAGATGCGCTCCTCGTCCAGGGTCAGAAGCTCTCCGTCACGCATCAGGAGCTTGCCGGCGACGATGACGTGGCTGATGTCAGGGCTCTTGGCGGCATGGAGGATGTTGGAGACGAGGTTGTGACGGGGGCGGAGGTGTGGTCGTCGGAAGTCGAAGATGATGAGGTCGGCTGCCCTCCCCGGGGCGATGACGCCGCTATCGGGAAAGCCCATGGCCTTGGCCCCGTTGCGTGTGGCCATGCGTAGCACGGTGTCGCCCGGCAAGACGGTGGCATCGCCGGTGTGGTTCTTCTGCACGAGGGAGGCCAGCCTCGCCTCCTCAAGCATGTCCAGGTCGTTGTTGGAGGCCGTCCCATCGGTCCCCAGGGCCACGTTGATGCCTCTCCCCAACAGCTCCGGCACCGGCGTGACCCCCATCCCCAGCTTCATGTGGCAATTGGGGCACTGAACCACGTTGACCCCCTTCTCCTGCAGGATGTCCATGTCCTCCGGAGTGAGGTAGATGCAGTGGGCGGCGATGGTCGGCACATCGAAAAGGCCCAGGCTGTTGAGCAGGGCCACCGGTGTCAGGCCATGCTTGGCCAGGGAGTCATCCACCTGCTCCTTCGATTCGGACAGATGGATGTGCAAGCCCACCCCTAAGTCAGCGGCTCGCTCAGCCACGCGGGCCAGGAAGTCGGGGGGACAGGTGTAGGGGGCGTGGGGGCCGAGGACGGTCACGATACGCCCCTCAGCACCGCCCTGCCACCTGTGGACGAACTCGATGCTCCCCTCCAGGTCCGTCCCGATCTCCGCCTCTTTCCCCAGGCCGAAGACGCACCAGGCAAGGTTGGCCCTCAGCCCCGCTTCCTCCACCACCTGGGCCACTTCGTCCATGTAGAAGTAGTGGTCGGCGAAGCCCACCGTCCCCGAGCGGACCATCTCCGCCGCCGCGAGGTAGGCTCCCCAGCGCACCTCCTCGGCACCAAGCGCCGATTCGGCCACCCAGATGCGCTCGTTGAACCACCGGTCCAGGGGTAGGTCATCAGCCCAACCGCGCACTAAGGTCATGGCGGCGTGGGTGTGGGCGTTGAAGAAGCCGGGCGTCACCACGCGGTCGGCCCCATCAATGATTTCATCGGGGACGAAGTCTTTGGGCGCATCGCCGACGGTCAATATCTTCCCTTCGGCGATGGCTATATCGCCCCTGGGCAGCACATCACCCTTATCGTTGAGGGTGATGATGGCCGCATCCTTGATCAGGATCTTGCTCACTTAAACCTCCTCCTCAGGAAATCCAAGACTACGCCGTCAATGTAGTCGTCTTCCCGCCACCTCTCTTCCAGGTTCTCTATGCCACAGAGGTCGCGCAGGGCCTTTTTGGTCGCCTCATCGTAGACGCCAGTCAGCTCACCTTCGTAACGACCAGCGCGCTTCAAAATCTCCTGAATCTCCCTGGCCACGTCGCCTTCGACCTTCACCAAGTCCTCAGGTTTGGTTTTGAAGAAGTATAGCTTGTAGAGGTCAAGCAGCCTCTTGAGTTCCTGGATAGGCGTGGGGTGGTCGTCAACCCGCAGGTCCACGTAGCGGTCGTTGAAGCCGCCGTAGCCGCCCTTCTCCCGCACGACCAATAGCGCCGCCGACTGCCGTCCCCGGCGGTCCCCGCCCGCGGCTTGTCCCGCCTCCAAAGCGGCCACCAGCCGGTCGGCCAATTCCCCTTCAGCCTTCTCAAAGGCCCGAGCCATGGCCTGCACCGTCTCTTCGCTTACTAGGATGTTGCCCTGGCAGGCGTAGTTCGCGCCTATGATGTGCCCAGCCCACTCGAAGCACTCCTCGCCCGTGTAGGCAGCGGCGTTCCCCTTGGCATCAACGATGCCCACCTGTCGCAGGGCCTGCTCCTCGTCCTCCTCGATCAGCCTTTCCAGGGCCTCTTGAGCCGACAGGCCCTTCTCCATCAACTCCAAGCCTTTGGGGCCGTAGCTCGTATTGGCGTAGGATTGGGTGGCTATCGCCCCCACCTTGGCCTTCGCCCAAGGCACCACTGCGCCTGCCGCCAGGAACTTGGACTGCACCGCAACGCCCAGGTCGCCATTTGTCGGGTCGTAAGCGACGATGGAGAATGTAGCTGCTATTCGCTTTAAAGCTCCCATGGAACATCTCCTTTCCTACTCGATGGATTCTATGGAGATGTGGGCAGCGTCGAGGGCACGTCTCAAGTCGCCCAGTGCTTTGTTAATGGCCCTCTCGACTTCGCCCCTATCGCTGCCGGCCATGGAGAGGGTGATGCGGAACTTCACCTGGGGGCCGAAGGTCTTGGCCCTGGATTTGACATAAACCTTTGGATTTTCCTCCGCTATCTCCTTCAGCATGGGGGCCAGCAGCGATTCATCGCGGCAGCCGACGATGAGCAGCTTCTCGATGAAGACGCTCTCCCCGAATATCTCCTTGAGGATCGGCTGCAGGGGGCCCTCGAAGATGCCCTTCAGCTCCGCTGGGACGCCTGGGAGGGAGATTATAAGGGACGAGTTCGCTTTCAATACGGAAGCCGGGGCAGCACCCACCGGGTTGGAGATGGCCCTAGCCCCTCGGGGCAGGAAGGCCATCTTCCTCCTCGCCTCGGTCATGGCAGCATCCTCGACGTAGCCCTTCTCCGCCAATTCCTCGTATTTGGCCTTGACGAGTGCGAGTGCTTTTTCATTCAGCTCCAGAGGGGATGCGGTAGCCCTGGCCACCCCCTCCAGCGTCACGTCATCGGCGGTGGGCCCCAGGCCACCGGTAGTGAAGATTGCATCCGCCTTTCGATCCAGGGCCGACCTTATCTCGCTGGCGATGGCTTCCAAATCATCTCCAATTATCGCTGTCCTCCTCACCTGGCCGCCGAGGCCAGTGATCTTCTTGCAGAGCCAGTTGGTGTTGGTGTCCAGCACATCGCCGAGGAGCAGCTCGTTCCCCACAGCTATGATCTCTACGGCTACCATCCTACCCTCCTTACCGCAACAACCCCTTGTGCACCTTCATTGCGTCCAGAAGCCTTTCGACCTCAGCGGGCGGGAGAAGCCCCCTCTCCGTTATCACCGCCGATAGGTATTCGAGCGGGGTGATGTCGAAGTAACGGTTTACAACTTCAACGTTTTGAGCTGGCTCGGCCAGGATCTCTCTGGGGTCCTTGGTCTCTATCGCGAAATTGGCCAACCGCTCAGGTGGCAAGAACTTCTCCGTCCCGCAAAGGGCGTAGAAGGGCACGTCGTGGGTTCTGGCTGCGATGGCCAGGCCATAGGTGCCGATTTTGTTCACCAGCCCCTGGGTTGAGATGCTGTCCGCGCCGACCATCACCATCTGCACCTGAGGCAGGAAGCAGGAGGCTGCGGCGTCAATTATCAGCTTCACCTTGACCCCCTCCTCGCCCAGCCTTCTCGCCAGGTCCCTCCCCTCGCAGATGGGGCGGGACTCGGTGCAAATGACCTCGAAGCTCTTGCCTCTGGCCTTGGCCAGGAGCAAGCTCCTCAGAACCGTCGAGCTATAGGAGTGGGTCATAATCATCAAGCCATCCTCGATTAAGCGGAGAGCATGCTCGCCGATCAGTTCGGCCCCCTTTTGTAATCCGGCCACGAAGCCCCCTGCTGCTTCCCTTACAGTTTCCCTCATTTCCCTCAGTCCCCTCACCCCCTCGATTCTAAGCAATGTCTCATTCACCAGATTAAAAAGCGAAGCCATCGAGGGCTGGGCTCCGATCAACGCCTTCCCCACATCGAGGAGTTCGGCGAGGAATTGGGATGGCGACCGTGCCTCGCTCGTCTCGGCCAGGGCGATCAGCACCTCAGCCCCCCTCCTCGTCAGCTCAGTTGCCCCCGAGGTATTATCGCCTCTGATTTGCTCTATCAAAGCCCTGACTTCCACTCCATACTTCTCAGGAACGATTATAAGGGGCGTTAGAGAACACCCCCTCCCTCAAAACCCATGGATTAATATGGCACGTGGCGGGCTTTTGAGGGCCCGCCACAGCTCTTTCCGATGTATTTGTTACCCTCGTTTTAACAGATGGAGAACTCGCCTCTAGCTAATTGCTGGGTGAAGTCGTATATGTTCTCAAGCTCCTGGTTGATGACAGACCTAATGTCGTCGGAGATGGATTCTAGAGAGACGCTTGGCTCCAGGATGAGCTGGGCGGAGGCGATCAGCGGCTGATCAATGGGCTGGCCGATCTGGCTGCAGAGCCAAATGTAGACCTCCTTGATCCCCGGCACGGCCTTGTATACGTCATTGGCGATGCGGTGAGTCAGGAGGTTGTAGATTTTCCCCACATGGCTGATGGGGTTCTTGCCCGCCGCAGCCTCGGTGCTCATCGGCCTGTTCAAGGCGATGACTCCGTTCACCCGGTTCCCCCGCCCTACCTGGCCGCAATCGCCCCCCTCGGCTGAAGTGCCTAATACCGTAAGATATATGCCCGCCTCCCCGCGTCCCGGCATATCCAGGGTGTTCAGCACGACGGAGATCTTCTCCAGGCTCCTTCTCTGCTCAGCCAGGAACTCCTCTAATGCCTCGCGAATCTCCTCCTTGCGGGCGAAATAGGCCTTCTCACTTTGCACGAAACGGTCCACAAAGGCCATGGAGACGGTGAGCAGTAGTTCCCTATCATGGCGAAACCCCATTACCTTGATGTCCTCTCCGGACTCCGGAAAGGCTTCCTTGAAGGATGCCGAATTCAGGTATCGCTCGGCGGCCAAGACAATCCTCTCCGTCTCGGTCAGGGGGGCGTAGCCTACCGCAGCCGAGGTATCGTTGGCCCCGATGACCTCCCGCTCGAAGATGTCGGTCAGCTCCGGGGAACCGGGCTTTATCTCGCTCTGATAGACCACATGCCTTTCGGGGTCAACGAAGCGCAGGTGCTCCCTAAGCCACTTCTTGGCCGTCTCGATGGCTATCTCATGGATGGGGATGCGCTTCCCCCCCCACTCGGAGATGGCCCGGTCGCCGAAGACCAGCCTCATGGGCTCGATGACCCTCCCCCCTCCTATCTTGGGCTCGGTGATCCCCGCCACGAGCAGCCCCTTATCAATGTTATGGTGCATAATGCGGCCGAAGGCCTCCATATACTCCCGGCAGAGGGCTATGGAGACCTCCTCCATGATGGCATCGCAAATGAAGTCGGGATGTCCGATCCCCTTCCTCTCCACCAGTTCCACCTTCTGCTCCTCTACAGGGGCCTTATTAAGGCTCTCGATCAATATGTTTCGCACCTCACTACCTCCTCACGAAGGGGCCATCACTTGTTTGTGATGTTTCAAAGCTGTCCCTTCTCCTGCTGTTCGATGAAGGTAACGACTTGGCCGGCGAACTGGTCGAAGTCGCCTAGATCGTCTTGGAGATTATCGTAGACCTTGTCAAGGTCCACAAGGCGATATTTATGAACGAGGATATTACGGAACCGCACCATCGCCATAAGCCGCTGGGTGAGATCTTGAGACAGGATGCCTTCTTCCCTTAACACGGTGAAGACATCAGCGCTATCTACCGGCTTACGAAGCCCAAGGGTAGCGATGAGCTGTGCGCCGATATCAATGCAGCCCTGGATGGCGGTGAGGAACAGGTAACACGTGGCACCTTGGATGGTAGGATCGCTCAGGAACTCCTCACGAGTAAGTTGGCGGTAACTCTCTAAACGCTCACGATCTTCCCAGAGTCGCTCTAACTTCGGCCATATACCTTGGAAGTCTGGCACTGAACCTTCTCTCTTTGATCCTCTTGGCCAGATGATGGTAGTATTCGTCGAGAATAGGCTTAAAGTCAAGATATTCGATCATCACCTCGGCCTCAAAGTGCATTCGTTCCTCCTCTTCCCGCACATAAAGCGCTTGGCCGCCTTTGATCACTTGATACTGAAACTCGACAGGCGCACCGTTTAACTCCTTCACATCAACGTTTTCGAAGCCGAGTATATCTGCCACCTCGCCGATATAACGGAGCAGATAGTCGAGGTAATCCTCTGCCTCGATGTCTTCAGCGAAGAGAACAGCGATGTCTACGTCGCTGTACGTCCAAGCCTGTCCCCTGGCATAGGAGCCGTAAAGGTAAGCAAGGCTCAGCTCCGGTCGTTGAAAGAGCCCCTTAAGCTTCGGCAGATATGGCTCTATGTTGATTATCCTTGGATGCAGGGCAATGTCCATTACCTATCCCCCCAATCCGTGGCAGTTATCGAAGGTATCTCTCCCTCATCGCCGCTGAGACGGCCGCCGTCAGCTCGAGAGCCCGCTCCGCCTCCTCTATTGAAAGCGAACGGAGCCCGCAGGAGGGCGTGATCAGGGCGGCATTAATCATATCGTCAAAGGGGACGCCCCTCTCGACTAACAGACCCATAGCATCATGCAAGCGCTGGACAAGGCTCTCCACGCTCTCATCCATCACCCTCTCATCGTTCGGCACGATCCCCCAGGCGATGAGGCCGCCGCGCTTCAGGAAACCCTTCACGTCCTCAGGGTAGAGCGAGAGGGATTCAGCGTAATTGTAGGCGTCGAAGTTGAGGATATCCAGCGAGGTGGAGAGGACGAGCGACCAATCGGTGTTGCCGCAGCAGTGTATCCCCTTGATCCCCTCGATCCCAGCGAAGACCTCCTCCAGGTATTGCACCACCCTCTCCTTGCTCAATGAGATAAAGGCCGAGCCGAAGGCGGAGAGGTAGGGCTCATCAACGAAGATGATGGTCGTGGGGGAGACCTTGCGTAGCTCACGCTCCTGCCAAGTGGCCTTGAGGCGCAGGTGTTTGGCCGCAGCGTCGGCTAGGACCTCATCGTAGAGGATGGGACGGCGGTTTTCATCAACGACCGTTAAACCCCAACTGATGGGGCCTGTCACCTGGCCTTTAACGGCCAA
Source organism: uncultured Anaerolineae bacterium (assembly GCA_964420815.1). Classification (GTDB taxonomy): domain Bacteria; phylum Chloroflexota; class Anaerolineae; order CAYQVA01; family CAYQVA01; genus CAYQVA01. Next base: position 5,107 of record CAYQVA010000010.1, on the reverse strand, counting down.
TGGCTGATGGCTGATAGCTGATAGCCGCTGAAGGAAAGCGGCCAGGCCGGCTGCATAGCTGGGGCTGGTGGCCCCATAGCCTATATCGTTCTCCAGATAAGCCACATAGAGCCGTTCCAGGCCAGGGTCCAGGTCTCGACCCCGATCAACGTAGACCCGCTCCCCCTCGAGGACTATGCCGGGGAAGCCTTCGCTGAACTGGGCATACATGTTCTCTAGGAAGGTGCGCTTCGGCAACTGCGGCCAGGCAGGTATGTGGGGGAGGTATTTCAGGACAAGCTCGCAGGCCTCCTTCGCGCCCTCGTGCGGCAGGCTTCCTACCGCGGTGGGCAGTAGATTAGGTTTGAACTCATCCATAGCTTCCCCCTTTCCCCTTTCGGCACCCTCTCGATAAGCGCTTTAGTCCTTCCTCGAAGGGCGGGTAGATGATCCCCTTCTCAGTGACGATACCTGTGATGTAGCGGTGGGGTGTAACGTCGAAGGCGGGGTTGGCCGCGTTGACCCCCTCTGGGGCGATGGGCACCCCTTGGATGTGGGTCACCTCCCTGGGGTCGCGCTCCTCGATGGGGATGTCCGCTCCTGAGGGGATGGAGAGGTCAATGCTCGATGTGGGGGCGACGGAATAAAAGGAGATGCCGTTCTCCTTCGCCAGGACTGCCAGGGTGTAGGTCCCGATCTTATTGGCCAGGTCGCCGTTGGCGGCGATCCTGTCGGCGCCGACGAGGACGATGTCCACCAACCCCCGGCTCATGAAGTGGCCGGCCATGTCATCGCAGATCAAGGTCATGGGGATGCCCTCCTGCATAAGCTCCCAGGCCGTTAGCCGCGCCCCCTGCAGGAAGGGGCGGGTCTCATCAACGTAAACGTGGATGCGCTTCCCTTGGCGATGGGCGGTGCGCACCACTCCCAGGGCTGTGCCGTAATCCACCACCGCCAGCGAGCCGGTGTTGCAATGGGTGAGGATGTTCATCCCATCCTCGATGAGGGTGGCGCCGTATTCGCCCATGCGCCTGTTCGTCTCCACGTCCTCGTCGGCCATGGCCTGCGCCTCGGCGACGAGGGCCTGGCGTATCTCCTCCACCCCGGCGAGCCGTGTATCCCTTGCCCTCTCGAGCATCCGTTCGATGGCCCAGAAGAGGTTGACGGCGGTAGGGCGGGTCCCTCGCAGCGTATCCGCCACCGCCGACAGCTCCGCCAATAGCTCCTCCCGCGTCCTCGCCTTGCTCTGCAGCGCCCCGAGGGCGATGCCATAGGCTGCGGCAACGCCGATGGCTGGTGCCCCGCGGATGCGCATCTCCTTGATGGCCTGGGCGACATGGCGATAGTCGGTGCATTCCAATATGACGAGCTCCCGCGGCAGCTTGGTCTGGTCTATCATCTTGACCACGCCTTCATCCCACTCGACGGTCCTCAAGGCGTAACCTCCGTTCTAGGGGCCAGTTATTGGTGGCTAGGAGCCAAGGAGAGACCAGTCCCTAGCACCTAGCCCCTGGCACCTAACCCCTGCCACCTAGACAGGAGCCGCGATATTGACTTGGCACCTATCATAGCACATTGCAGGGCCTCTGTCAAGCGCCCTCGACCAGAAGGCAAACTCTTACTGCGGCTCGCCGCACTGGTCGCCCTGCTGGTTGGGCTGGCGCTGAGCACGGCGCTGGCAGCCCTTTCAAATTCCAGCACCTTCGAACTCAACATCTCGCCCGAGCAGGCCATCGCCCTGGCGGTCAACGACCTGACGGCAACCGACGAAGGCTACCAACTGCGCCACCCGCGCCGCACGGCGACCTTCACTGCTGAATGACTGACCTTCACGCCCCGGCGCGGTGGCCCGGAGTGGCACTGGCGGTTGCGCTGATCAGGAGGCGCAGAGCCTGAACCCTCCCTATCAAGAATTGCGAATAGGGCTTCTGGCGGTCTCGTTTGCCAGAAGCCCTCTTGGTTATTGCGAAAAGGGCCGGGAGTTGGTATAATATGATTGTCAGCGCGAGGAGTGATGGCAAGGGGGTGGAAGATGGCCCGGTTAAAACCGTGGGGAAGGGGCTATTTCAAAAGGCTCTGGCGGTTTTTCGGCTCCATGAAGCTGGCGGTGGCTCTGATCATCGCCATCCTTCTGGGCTTGCTCCTCAGTGCCGTCTTCCCTCAGATCCCCACCTTCTACTTCCCCCCACAAATGTACTGAGAACATCTTCGCAAAATCGGCTATCCGACGGCGCCCTCTGACAAGCGCTCACCTGACAAGCGGTCACGCTCACCTTGGCTCATTTCAATTCCTAACTGGGAGCCGCGTGCCCGCTTGTCACCGGCTCCTTCTTCATAGTTAGCCTGTTACCCAAATGTAGGTGAGCGCTTGTCATCGCCGTCGGAGTTGAGGTTAGGTTGATCGGAGGTGAGAGATGAAAAAGAGGTTGGGTCTAGCGGTTGGGTTGGCCCTATGCTTCCTCTTGTTGGCCTGCCAAGCGGGGGAGAGCGAGAAAGCTACGCCCACTCCTCCCATCACACCTGCGCCTGAGGAGACAAAGGAGTTGGAGGTCCCGTCCTCCCACGTCCGCGAGGCGATGTATTATACCACCCAATCGGGCAACTACGTCCAGTGTCAGCTCTGCCCTAGGCGCTGTGTCATCCCCGAGGGACAGCGAGGGCTCTGTGAGGTGAGGGAGAACCGCGGTGGCAAGCTCTACACCTTGGTCTATGGTAACCCCGTCGCCGTGCACATAGACCCTATCGAGAAGAAGCCCTTCAACCACTTCCTCCCGGCAACCAGCGCCCTTTCCCTCGCCACAGTAGGGTGCAACCTGGACTGCGCCTACTGCCAGAACTGGACCATCTCCCAGGCGAGGCCGGAGGAGGTAGCAAGCTATGACCTGCCCCCGGAGGCGGTGGTGGAGTTGGCGCTAGAGAAGGGCTGCGAATCCATCGCCTACACCTACACCGAACCGACCGTCTTTTACGAGTACATGTTGGATACGGCCAAGCTGGCGCGGGCCAAGGGGATCAAGAACGTGGTCATCACCGCTGGCTTCATCAACCCGGAACCGTTGCGGGAGCTCTGTCACGCTGTTGACGCCATCAGGGTCGACCTTAAGGGCTTTAACCAGGATTTCTACAGGAAGGTCGTTCAGGGGGAGTTAGGGCCGGTTTTGGAGACCCTGAAGATCATCCAGGAGGAGGGCATCCACCTGGAGATAATCAACCTGGTGGTCCCCACCCTGAACGACGACGAGGAGGAGATAAGGCAGATGTGCCGGTGGATACTGGAGAACCTGGGGCCGGATGTCCCGCTCCATTTCACCCGCTTCTACCCCATGTATAGGCTCAAGAACCTGCCGCCGACGCCGGTGGAGACCCTGGAGCGGGCGCGGGAAATAGCTCTGGAGGAAGGGCTGCACTACGTCTACATCGGCAATGTCCCCGGCCATCCCGCCGGGAACACTTACTGTCCCAAGTGCGGCAAGCTCCTCATCAAGCGGATGGGGTTCTACGTGGTGGAGAACCATATCGTTGATGGGAAGTGCGAATACTGTGGAGAACCCATTCCAGGGGTGTGGGAGTAAATAGGAGTGCACCTCTCTAGGGTGCCATCTATGGAGGTGGATGATGCAAGCCTTGCGCGTCATCTCCATATTTGGTCTCGCGCTTCTGCTTCTTTCCTGCGTGAAGCCCACGGCGGCGCCCACGCCGACATCCACGCCAACCTCCATGCCCAGCCGGCTGCATAAATGCACCGGGGCCGGCCAGTGGTTCCCCGCTAATCCCGATGAGCTGACGAAAATGGTTGATGCATTCCTGGCTCAGGTAGAGGGGGTGGAGGGGGAGCCCATCGCCATAATTGTCCCTCATGCCGGTTACGTCTTCTCCGGGCAGGTGGCGGCTTACGCCTACAAGCAGGTGGAGGGCGTGGACTACGAAGTCATCGTTATCATCGGCGATACCCACTCCGGCATGGGCTCCAGCAAAATTGCCGTCTATCCGGCCGGCGCCTTCGAGACGCCTCTGGGCTCGGTGCCCGTGGATGGGGAAGTGGCGCAAGCGATCGTCGCCGCCGATGAGCGCATGGCCTTCGACCCCGAGGCCTTCGCCTATGAGCATCCCATAGAGAACCAGTTGCCCTTCCTGCAGCGCGTGTGCGAGGGCTTCAAGATCGTGCCCATCGTCTTCCGCGAATCGTCGTTGGAGAACGCCCGCATCCTGAGCGATGCCCTGATTAAGGCTTTGGCCGGCAAGAAGGTGCTGATCGTAGCGAGCACCGACCTGTCCCATTACCCCTCCTATGAGGATGCCCTTGAGGTTGATGCGGCAACGCTGGCCGCCATAGAGTCCATGGACCCCCAGCGGCTGCTCGACACCGCCGATGAGTATATGGCGAAGGGCATCCCCAATCTGGTCACCTGCTTCTGCAGCCCCGGGGCGGTGCTCACTGCGATGCTGACCGCTCCTAAGCTGGGTGCGAATCAAGTCACGGTGCTCAAGTATGCCAATTCGGGCGATACTCCCTTTGGGAATAGGGATAAGGTTGTGGGCTATGGGACTGTGATGTTCTGGAGGGGGGAGGGTGGCCAATCCAAGTTCACCATGCCCAGCGCGCCCAGCCCGCCGGATAACGAAACCTCTCCCCGGAAAGTACGAGAGAATGCACAATTGGGGAGAATGCAATACTCCCAACGAGAACTCTCTCCGGAAAATATGGGAGTATGCATAAACAGCAAGGATGCACTACTCCGTCAGCAAACGGAGAGAGTTCTCGTTGCCGACAGCAGACGGGGAGAGGTTTCGTTAGAGGGATTCATCTCGCTCACGCGTGAGGAGCGGGATAAGCTACTGCGCATCGCTCGTCAGACCATCGCCCAGTTCCTCGAGAGCGGGACCGTCCCCCAGTTCGAAGTGGCCGAGCCTGGACTCCTCCAGCAGAGGCGGGTTTTCGTTACCTTGGAGAAAGGCGGACAACTGCGCGGCTGCATCGGGCGGATGAGGGCCGACATGCCGCTCTACCTCGCCGTCCAGTACGCGGCCATCGCCGCCGCGGTCAACGATCCTCGTTTCTACCCGATGAGTGGCGAGGAGCTGGAGGAGATCGAGATCGAGATCTCCGTCTTCTCTTCCCCAATAGAGG
>CAYQVA010000009.1:5670-16026 GCA_964420815.1 uncultured Anaerolineae bacterium | reverse complement strand
GCCCAGGCTGTGGGCCAGGGCGGCCAGGGCGTTGCCGAAGCCCAGCCCGGCGATGCAGGCCGCGTTGTGCATCTTCTCCCGCGCCTCCGGGTCGCCCTTTTCGTAGGCGCGCGGCAGGTAATCGAAGACCAACTTGACGGCCTTGAGGCAAAGGCCGTCGCTGAAGTCGTTGTGCCAGGTGCAGGTATAGCCCTCGATGGCGTGGGTCAGGGCGTCCATCCCCGTGTCGGCGGTGAGCTGAGGGGGCATCGTGGTCGCCAGCGCCGGATCAACGATGGCGATGTCGGCCACATTCTCCCGCGAGCCCAGGCCCAGCTTGCGCCGCGCCTCCGTGTCGGTGAGAACGATGGCCCAGGTAGCCTCGGCGCCGGTGCCCGAGGTAGTGGGGATGGTGATGAGGCGCGCCTTCCTGCGCAGGCCCAGGGTCTCTATGGGGCTTATCTCGTCGGGCTCTAAGTCGGGCCGCTCGTAGAGCACCCACACCGCCTTGGCCGCGTCCATCGATGAGCCGCCACCCAGCCCGACGATCCAATCGGGCCCGTAGTCGAGCGCAGCCTGTGCCCCCCGCTTCGCCGTCTCCAGCGAGGGATCATGCTCCACCTCGGCGAAGACCCGCGCCTCGATCCCCGCTTCCTTGAGGTGGCCGATGACCTTGTCAACGAATCCTAGCCTCACCATGTTCTCGTCGGTGACGATGAGGGCCCGCTTCCCCTCGATCTCGCTCAGGTAGCTTAAGGCATCCTCGCCGAAGACGATCTCCGGGCTAGCGAAGAACCACATCGCTCTCCTCCTGGCAAGTTTGCAAGTTTGCAAGTCTGCAAGTTTTGCTCACTTGCCCACTTGCTCACTCACTTGGAAACTCCGTCGGTATGAGCGTGCAGCAGTTGACCAGTTCCTGGGCTGCCTTTACATTGCGCATGATCATGGCCATGTTGCCCTTGAGCTTCAGCTTGCGGGTCAAGAGCCCTTGGATGGGGTCCAGCTCCTTCTCGATGACCTTGCGCCAGGCACTCAGCGGTGCGCTCATCCTGAAGGCCGGCTGCTTCTCCCTCTCATCGGCCACAATCTTTGCCTCGCGGCACTTGCCGTGCCAGAGGTCAACGTAGAAGATGACCGGCTCCTCGACCGGCCCCCCGGGCTCGACAATGAAGTAGAAGTCGCCTTCCCAGTTCTTAGCCGCCTGGGCGTAAGCCTCGCTCTGGTTGAGCTCCCGGCAGAGGGCCTTTACCCACTCGTTCGATAAGAACTTGATCACCTTCCCCCCTCCTTCCCCTTGAAGGGAGTCTTTGCCCAAAATAAAGACGCCAACGATAAGGATGGAGCCATCCTTGCGTTGGTGTTCTTTTTCCGGTCGCTAGCTGTTACCTGTTTCTTAAAGGGCTTCATTAGGCTCTCACCATATATCTCAGCAGCGGTCGCTGTTCAATTTTACCATTATAGCAGTGGGATGTCAAATAGACGTAGGTAATGCCTCTTGGCAATAAGATTGCCAAGCGAAGGCCCATAGAGTTCGGCATACTTTTTGTTCCTAGCCTGCAAACTCATTTCGCAAGCGGTAGCTGTTGTTTGATTTCGGAGGTCTTTTATGGTATACTTAAGCGATGGTGATTTGCCCATGCATGAGTTATCCATTGCTGAGAGCATCCTCTCCATCGTCGAGGACTACGCCCAAAGGAACGACGTCTCCAGGGTCCTGTCTGTGAGGCTCAGGATAGGGGAGATGAGCGGAGTTGTGCCCGACGCCCTGGCCTTCTGTTTCGAGATCTGCGCTAAGAGGACGATAGCCGAGGGGGCCTCACTGGAGATAGAGAGGGTGCCCCTCTCCGCCCGCTGCCGAGCCTGCAATGCGACCTTCAATGTCGAGGGATACTGCTTCCTGTGCCCTGACTGCGGCTCGACCGAGGTCGAGATAATATCGGGGAGGGAGCTGCAGGTGACGGAGATGGAGGTGGAATGAGGATAAAAGTGGAGGAAGTGGTTAGGGCCAGGATAGTGGTGCAGGGTGTGGTGCAAGGGGTGGGCTTCCGCCCCCTTATCCATCGTTTGGCGAAGGAACTCCATCTGAAGGGCTGGGTGCTTAACTCCACGGAGGGCGTAGTCATCGAGGTGGAGGGAGATGAGGAGAGGATAGAGGGCTTCATTGCCGAAATGGTAGCCGACCCCCCTCCCCTGGCCGTCATCGAGCGGGTGGATAAGGAGTTGCTGCCGCCGGTGGGCTATACCTCCTTCCTCATTCGGGAAAGCGCCAGGGTGGAGGGGCGCTTCGCCCTCGTCTCCCCAGACATCTCCATCTGCCAGGATTGCCTGCGGGAGCTCTTCGACCCCCAGGACCGCCGCTACCGTTACCCCTTCATCAACTGCACCAACTGCGGCCCGCGCTTCACCATCATCGAGGACATCCCCTACGACCGCCCTATGACCACCATGCGGGTCTTCCCCATGTGTCCCTCCTGCGAGGCTGAGTATAACGACCCGGCCAACCGGCGCTTCCACGCCCAGCCGAATGCCTGCCCCGAATGTGGTCCCAAGGTGTGGTTGCAGATTTCAAATTGCGGATTGCAAATTGCAAATTGCAATCTGCAATCTGCAATCTGCAATTCACAATCCGCTGACCCTATTGAGGCGGCGCGGGAACTTCTGGCGGCAGGCTACATCGTCGCCGTCAAAGGCATCGGCGGCTTCCACCTGGCCTGCGATGCCACCAACGATGAGGCGGTGCGCACCCTGCGCGAGCGCAAGCAGAGGGTGGATAAGCCCTTCGCCATCATGTCCTACGATGCGGCGACGGTCGAAAGGTACTGCTACCTCAGCCAGGCGGAGCGGAGGCTGCTGGAGTCCCGGGAGCGCCCCATCGTCCTCTTGCGAAGGCGACCCGATTCACCCATATCCAAGCTGGTGGCCCCGAACAACAACTACCTGGGGGTGATGTTGCCTTATACGCCTTTGCACTACCTCTTGCTGAGCCCACAAGGGCCTGACGGAAGTCCCTTCAGACCCCTCGCCCTGGTGATGACCAGCGGCAATATGAAGGAGGAGCCCATCGCCACTGGAAATGAGGAGGCCCTGGAGCGGCTAGCCCCCCTGGCCGACTACTTCCTGCTCCACGATCGGGACATCTACATCCGCTGCGATGACTCGGTGATCCGGGTCTTCGAGGGCCGGGAGATGCCCATCCGCCGCTCCCGGGGCTATGTCCCGTTCCCCATTCGGGTCCCTTTCGAGCTGGAGGAGATCCTGGCCTGCGGGGCGGAACTCAAGAATACCTTCTGCCTCACCAAGGAGGGATACGCCTTCCTGAGCCAGCACATCGGAGACCTGGAGAACCTCGAGACCCTGACCTCCTATGAGGCCTCCATCGAGCACTTTAAGAAGCTATTTCGGATCGAGCCCAGGGTCATCGCTTACGACATGCACCCGGAGTATCTGTCAACCAAATATGCCAAGGAGCAAGGGGCGGACACTAAGACGCCGGCACGCTATGGCGCTAAGACGCTTGTAGCTGTTCAGCACCATCACGCCCACATCGCCAGTTGCATGGCCGAGCACGGCTTGAGGGAGCGGGTCATCGGCGTGGCCTTCGATGGCACTGGCTACGGCGCCGATGGGCGCATCTGGGGCGGGGAGTTCCTAGTGGCCGATTATCGCGGCTTCGAGAGGGTGGGGCACCTGGCCTATGTCCCCATGCCCGGCGGGGAGGCGGCCATCAAGAGGCCCTACCGCATGGCCATCAGCCACCTCCATCGCGCCTATGGCTCCTTAGAGCTCGATCTCCCCCTGCTGCAGCGGATAAATCCCGTCGAACTGAGGGTGATCGAGCATCAGATCGAAAGGGGCCTCAACTCCCCTCTCACATCCAGCATGGGCCGCCTCTTCGACGCCGTCTCCGCCCTCATCGGGGTCCGCGATGTAATCAACTATGAGGCACAGGCGGCCATAGAATTGGAGATGATAGCGGAAGAAGGCGTTGAAGAGGCGTATGGCTTCAACATTAGGGCGGAGAGGGGAGGGGCTCATGGGGCCTCGTTGGTTCTTGACCCCGCACCCTTGATCCGCGCCATCGTCGCCGACATGAAGAGGGGCATGGAGAGGTCGGTCATCTCCGCCAAGTTCCACAACGCCGTCGCTGCCATGGTGCTTGCTGTGTGCGACATGATCAGGGAGCGGGAGGGGCTGAACAAGGTGGTCTTGAGCGGCGGCGTCTTCCAGAACGTTTACCTCCTGCGCCGCAGCCTACACCTCCTGCGGGATGCCGACTTCGAGGTCTACATCCACCGCCTGGTGCCTTGCAACGATGGGGGGATCTCTTTGGGGCAGGCATTGGTGGCAAATGCACAGGTGAAAGGGAATTGATAGGAGGCAAATTTGTATCAAGCGATATTCTTCGACGCCGGTAACACCCTCCTTCATACCGCCATTAACAGGAAAGAGCGTATCAGGAAAGCGCTCGCATCTAAGGGGTTAGAATTCGCACGCGAGGCTGTGGAGGAGGCCGTCGCCCAGGTCGAAGGGGAGCTGCTCGGCCCCGATAAGCCCTGGATCGGCACGGAAGAACAGGAGGCCCATTTCTGGCGTGACTATTATCCGCGCATCCTGGAGGCCTTAGGAGTGAGCGATGAGAGAGATGAGCTGGCCAGGTACTTGAGATGGGAGACCTTCTACGTCAAGTGGTGCGTTGTTTATCCGGAGGTCTATGGCGTCTTGGAGGCCCTCCAGGGCCGATACAAGCTGGGCATCATCTCCAACGCCTTCCCCTCCATGCGGGACGCGCTAGATCGCTTGGACCTGAGCAAGTACTTCCAAAGCATCGTTATCTCCGCTGACGTGGGCGTGAGCAAGCCTGACCCCATCATCTACCACATGGCTCTTGAAGGCTTAGGCGTCGCCCCCGAAGATTCGATCTTCGTTGACGACCTTAAGAGGAACGTCCTCGCTGCGGAGGAATTAGGGATGACTGCCTTCCTCATTGACCGTGGCGGCCACCACCGCGACGCCGATTGCCAGCGAATAGAAAACCTGGAGGAGATTGTAAGATATGTGCTTGGCCATACCAGCTAAAGTCGTCGAGATCGAGGGCAACATGGCTACCATCGAGATAGGCGGGGTCAGCCGCCAGGCCAGCTTGATGCTCGTGCCTGAGACCGAGATCGGCGACTACGTCCTGGTCCACGCTGGCTTCGCCATCCAGCGGCTCGACGAGGAGGAGGCCATGGAGACGCTGCGCCTCCTGGCGGAGATAGCGGTGATGGATGAGGTGCCCACCGATGAGGTATATCGAGGAGTTTCGCCAGGGGGCAGTGGCCGCTAAGATCGTCGAGCGGCTGAGGGCCTACGCGGGCCGCCCGGTCAACCTGATGGAGGTCTGCGGCACTCATACCGTCTCCATATTCCGCCACGGGATCCGCAACCTCCTTCCCTATGGCGTCACCCATCTCTCAGGGCCGGGCTGCCCGGTCTGCGTCACCGCTAACGCCGACCTGGACAAGGCCATCGCTTTGGCCCAGATCCCGGGCGTAATCCTAGCCACCTTTGGCGACATGTTTAAGGTGCCCGCCAGCTACTCCAGCCTGCGGGAGGCCAAAGCTGAGGGGGCAGACGTTCGCCTTGTTTATTCCACCCTAGACGCCTTAGAGATCGCCCGGGCTAACCCGCAGAAGCAAGTTGTCTTCTTCGCCGTGGGCTTCGAGACCACGGCCCCCACCATCGCCTGCTCCATCCTGGAGGCGGAAAGGGAGGGGATAGAGAACTTCTCTATCGTCTCCGTGCACAAGCTCATCCCCCCGGCTATCAAGGCCCTCCTTAATGGCGAGGAGGTGAGGATAGACGGCTTCATCCTGCCGGGCCACGTGAGCACCATAATTGGCTCCCGGCCCTACGAGTTCATCCCCCGTGACTATGGCGTTGCCTGTGCTATCGCCGGCTTCGAGCCTTTGGACATCCTGTGGGCCGTTGATATGCTCCTTCGCCAGATAGCCGATGGGGAGGTGCGGGTAGAGATCGGTTACCGCAGGGCGGTTCGGAGGGAGGGCAACCCTGTGGCCCTAGAGAAGATGTATCGTGTCTTCGAGGTATGCGATGCCGAATGGCGGGGACTCGGCGTCATCCCCAAAAGTGGATTGCGCCTGAGGAGGGAGTATGAGCATTTCGACGCTGAGCGAAGGTTCGACGTAGAGACGCCCCCTCCCCGCGAGCACCCAGCCTGCCGCTGTGGTGAGGTCCTGCGAGGGGTAACGAGCCCCCCTGAGTGCCCCCTCTTCGCCAGGGCCTGCACCCCCGAGCACCCCATCGGGCCGTGCATGGTCTCGGTGGAGGGGAGTTGCGCTGCCTGGTACCGATACGGCGGCTTAATGGGGCGTTAGAGAACGCCCCCTCCTCAGATTGGCGGACGTAAGACTGGAGCGGGTGCTATGAAACAGGATAAGATTTTGCTGGCGCATGGCAGTGGTGGGAAGCTCAGCCACGAGCTGGTGGAGAAACTCTTCCTGCCCCCCTTCGATAATCCTATTCTTTCCCGCTTGGACGATGCGGCGGTGGTGGAAGTCGGCAAGTGGGCAAGTGGGCAAGTGGGCGGTTTGCAAACTTGCGAACTTGCAAACTTCCGCCTGGCCTTCACCACCGACTCCTACACGGTCAAGCCCCTATTCTTCAGCGGCGGCGACATCGGCCGCCTCGCTGTCTGCGGCACGGTGAACGACCTGAGCATGGTCGGCGCCACACCCCTCTACATCTCGGCGGCCTTCGTCATCGAGGAGGGCTTCCCCCTGGGCGATCTGGAGAGGGTTGTGACCTCGATGCGGGAAGCGGCGATGGAGGCTGGTGTTACCATCGTCGCTGGGGATACCAAGGTGGTGGAGAGGGGCAGCGCCGACGGGATGTTCATCAATACGACGGGGGTGGGAGTCGTCCCCGTGGGGATGGAGATCTCCGGAGGTAACGCCCAGGTGGGCGACGTAGTCATCCTCTCCGGCCACATCGGTGACCATGGCATCGTCGTCCTCAGCGAGCGCGAGGGCCTGGGCTTCGAGACCGACTTAAGGAGCGACATCGCTCCCCTCAACCGCCTGGTATCGGCCATGCTTCAGGCCAGCCAGCGCATCCACGTCCTGCGCGACCCAACAAGAGGGGGCCTGGCCACCACCCTGAACGAGATCGCCGCTCGGTCTAGAGTGGCCATCAGGATCGAGGAGGATCAGATCCCCGTGCGGGATGCCGTCCGCGCCGCCTGCGAGATGCTGGGCTACGATCCCCTTTACGTCGCCAACGAGGGGAAGCTGGTGGCCATCGTTGACTCGGAGGATGCCCCCAGGGTCTTAGCGGCGATGCGAAGGACGCGCTATGGTGAGGAGGCGGTGGTCATCGGCGAGGTAGTGGCGCAACCTCCAGGCCGGGTCCTGATGAAGACAGGGATCGGTGGGACACGCATCGTTGATATGCTGGTTGGGGAGATGCTGCCCCGGATCTGCTAAAAACCATCTTGACAATGGTGGATTCGATGCTAAAATATATCGAGGATGACTTTTAATCTTTCTGGAAGAAAGGATGGGAGAAAGATGAAAGTTGACGCGAGCTGCCGTTACACGGAAACCCACGAGTGGGTGCGAGTCGAGGGCAATGAAGCCACAGCTGGCATCACGGACCATGCCCAGGAGCAGTTGAGCGACATCGTCTACGTGGAGCTGCCCGAAGTGGGCGAAACCTTCGCCAAGGGCGATGCCTTCGCCGTGGTGGAATCGGTCAAAGCCGCCTCCGACTGCTACATGCCCATTGGCGGCGAGATCATCGAGGTCAACGAGGAGCTGGGCGAATCCCCGGAGTTGGTCAACAAGGACCCCTACGGTGCGGGGTGGTTCATCAGGTTTAAGGTGAGCGACGCCTCCGAGCTGGAGGACCTGATGGACGCTGCGGCCTACGAGGAGTTCGTAGCTAAGGAGGAGGCGGAAGGAGGTCACTGATGTCCTATATACCCCATACCGAGGCTGATAGGGCGGCCATGCTGGCCGAGATAGGGGTGGAAACCATCGCTGACCTCTTCTTAGACGTGCCTGAGGCGGTGCGCTTTCCGGAGCTGAGGTTGCCTGAGCCCCTCTCGGAGATGGAAATCCTGCGGGAGCTCAGGGAGATGAGCGAGCGGAACACCGACCTCGACCATTATGCCTGCTTCCTCGGGGCCGGGGCCTACAACCACTTCATCCCCAGCACCGTGAGCCACGTGACGGGCCGTGCCGAGTTCTACACCGCCTATACTCCCTACCAGCCCGAGATCAGCCAGGGGACGCTGCAGAGCATCTATGAGTATCAGACCATGGTCTGCCAATTGACGGGCATGGAGGTGGCCAACGCCTCTCACTATGACGGGGCCACGAGTTTGGCCGAGGCGGCCCTCATGGCGGTGAGCATCTCACGTGGCAGGCGTAAGAAGATCGTGATCTCACCTCTGGTACACCCTGAGTACCGCCAGACCTTGCGGACCTATATTCGAGGCACCGAACTTATGGTCACCGGCGACGAGGACCTGACGAGGGAGCTCGACGACCTCAAGGCCATGTTGGATGAAAACACGGCCTGCCTCATCATCCAAAACCCCAATTTCTTGGGCCAGCTTGAGGATGTGAACGGCCTGGCCGATGCCGTCCACGAGGCTGGCGCTCTCTTCGTCGTCGCTGTTGACCCCATCTCGCTGGCCCTCTTCAAGCCCCCCGGCGAATATGGCGCCGACATCGTGGTGGGTGAGGGGCAGAGCCTGGGCAACCAACTCAACTTCGGTGGGCCTTACCTGGGCATCTTCGCCTGTCGGGAGAAGTACGTGCGTAGGATGCCCGGCCGCTTGGTAGGGGCGACTGTGGATACCGAGGGGCGGAGGGGCTTCGTCCTCACCCTGACCCCCCGCGAGCAGCACATCCGCCGTGAGAAGGCCACCTCTAACATCTGCACCAACGAGGCCCTATGCGCCCTGGCTGCGGGGGCCTACCTGGTGACGATGGGCAAGCATGGCCTGCGGAAGGTGGCCGAACTCTGTTACCACAAAGCCCACTATGCGGCCCAGCACATAGCCGAGATCCCCGGCTTCGAATTGGTGGGCGATAGGCCTTTCTTCAAGGAGTTCGTCGTCCGCTGCCCGAAAGCTCCCGCCGAGATTAACCGCAGGCTTTTAGAGCGGAAGATCATTGGCGGCTACGAGCTGGGGAGAGCTTACTCCCATTTGGCGGATTGCATGCTCTTCTGCGTGACAGAGATGAACACAAAGGAGGAAATAGACCACTTGGTGGGGGCGTTGAGGGAGATCGGCGGAGGCTAGGTATCCCTCACTTTTAAGAGAGGCCCTTGACGATGATCGTCTATTCTATTAACGGAGTCCCTATCAGGCTACCTGGGGAGAGATGGATGCACATTGTCTCTCACCACAACGAGATGGCTGCCTATTACTTCGAAGTACTGGAGGTTGTTGCTGAGCCAGAACGCATCTTTGAAGGGGATGAGGGCGAGTTGATCGCTGTCAAAGAGCATTCGCCTGGCAAGTATTTCGTCGTGATCTACAGAGAAATCGATGGAGAAGATGGGTTCGTTATCACGGCTTTCTTAACCAGGCGAATTAAGCAGATCGAGAGGAGAAGAATTTTATGGCAGAGAGAGTGACACTAGAGCCTATGGTGGGGCTATTGCCGCTATTCAAGGAGCTCGATACCGGAAACATCTGGATTGACTACGATAAAGAGGCTGATGTGCTCTATGTGAGCTTCCGCCGCCCCCAGGATGCAGACGACAGTGAGTTGACCGAGGAAGGGGTGATCTATCGTTACCGCGGTGAGCAATTGGTTGGAATTACCATCCTGAACGTTAGCAAGCGGTTCGCCGCCCTACGGTGAATTCTTAAATTGCAGTTTGCAAATCGCAATCTGCAGAAGGAGTGTGACCATGACCGAACCCTTGATTTTTGAGATTAGCTCCCCTGGCCGTGTAGGCGTCACCCTACCCGAGTGCGATGTGCCCGAGGCAGAGTTGCCTGAGGGGCTTCTGCGAGACGAGTTGCCCCTGCCCGAGGTGAGCGAAGTGGCCCTGGTGCGCCATTACGTCCGCCTCTCCCAGCTCAACCACGGGGTAGACATCGGCTTCTATCCCCTGGGGAGCTGCACCATGAAGTATAACCCAAAGGTGAACGAGGAAGCGGCCAAATTGCTGGGCTTCAGCCGCATCCACCCCTACCAGGATAAGGAGACCGTCCAGGGAGCCTTGCAGCTCATGTACGAGCTGCAGGAGTTCCTTAAAGAGATCGGTGGCTTCGCTGGCGTCTCCCTCCAGCCGGCGGCTGGGGCCCACGGCGAGTTCGCCGGCATCCTCATGATGCGCGCCTATCATGAGGAG
>CAYQVA010000009.1:0-5653 GCA_964420815.1 uncultured Anaerolineae bacterium | reverse complement strand
CTACCAGGTGGTGGAGATAAAGTCCGATGAGCGGGGCAACGTGGACCTGGAGGATCTAAAAGCCCACTGCGATGAGACGGTGGTTGGCTTGATGCTGACCAACCCCAACACCCTGGGCCTCTTCGAGGAGCATGTCTTGGAGGTCTCCGAGGTAGTCCATGATTGCGGGGGGCTGATGTTCGGCGACGGGGCCAACATGAATTCACTTCTGGGGATCGCCAAGCCTGGCGAGCTGGGCTTCGATGTGATGATGTTCAACCTGCACAAGACCTTCTCCACTCCTCATGGAGGTGGAGGGCCAGGGGCTGGCCCGGTTGGCGCTTCGGAGAGGTTGGTCAAGTACCTGCCCGGGCCCATCGTGGTCAAGGAGGGCGACACCTATCGTTTCCGGATGCCTGAGGCCTCCATCGGCCGGGTGAAAGCTTTCTATGGCAACTTCGCCGTCTGCGTCAAGGCCTACACCTATATCAGGATGATGGGGGCTGAGGGCTTGAGGCAGGTCAGTGAGAACGCCGTCCTCAACGCCAATTACTTGTTGAGCAAGCTCAAGGGGGTCTATCCACTGCCCTTTGACCGTCTTTGCAAGCATGAGTTCGTCCTCTCCGGCAAAGGGGTGGCTGAGGGCATCACTACCATGGACATCGCCAAACGGCTGATGGACTATGGTTTCCACCCTCCCACGGTCTACTTCCCGCTTATCGTCCCTCAGGCCATCATGATCGAACCTACGGAGACGGAGAGCATAGAAACACTAGACGCTTTTGCTGAGGCCATGCTTAAGATCGCTGAGGAGGCCAGGGAGAACCCAGACTTACTGCACCAGGCTCCTCACACCGCTCCGGTGACCCGCCTGGATGAGGTCAGGGCGGCGCGCGAGCTGGATCTGCGATGGGTCCCCTAAGGCTGGGATTTGTTGAGGCACCCTTTACCGTCAGTTGAGGGGGTTTGCTTCGGGAGCGTTTATTTTAGCTGTCAAGGGGCGTCCACGCCCCCTCTGGGGTCATTTGTGGCCCAGAGAAGCGGGGCGGGGACGCCCCTTTGTAGCTTGATAACTCTAAAACCGACGCTCCTGGATGCGGCATGGGGAGAGTTGACAAACCAAGGAGCTAAGGGGTATAATTAACCTGAAGGAGGCCATTCTGTCAGAAAGGAGCAGCGAGATGTGGCGAAGCGACGATGACGAGCTGTCACCCTGCCTTGCACATAAGCTCGGTTTCCTCATCTGGGGTGACAGCTCGTCAGAGGAAAAAAGACAGGTGCTTGAGAGGATGTATGCGGGGATAGACTGGGTCTTTCAGGGCATCATTTCTTCCAGGGAGCTGATATCGGTGCGACGTCGCCGCATATGGCGCCCCCCCACCGACGTATACGAGACCGATTCTCATGTGGTGGTCAAGGTTGAAGTTGCCGGTATGGGCAGGAGGGCATTCAGGATCTCTCTGGCCAATCGGACCTTGACCATCACTGGCAGGAGGGAGGACCCGGCGGCGAAGCTGGCCTATCAGCAGATGGAGATCAACTACGGCGACTTCAGGACCGAAGTCTATCTCCCCTGTCCGGTGGTTGAGAAGCGGATAGAAGCCAGTTACAAGGATGGGTTCCTTATCGTCCGCCTGCCCAAGGTGAAGAGAAGGGTGCCCATAGTCACGTCCAGTGAGGTGAGGTCGAGATAATGAAGGATGTGTTTGAGAGGATGAAAAGGTATATTCCCTTTGTCATAAAGCGGAAGGGGCTTGAGGAGGGCGAGGAGGAAAAAGAGGAAGGGCCTCCAGCCATCCCGCAGGAGCTGCCCATTCTCCCTTTGAGGGAGACGGTCGTCTATCCCTTGACCGTTTTGCCCATCCTCGTTGGGAAACCACGCTCGATAAAGCTAATAGATGAAGCAGTTTTAGGAGACCGCATCATCGGCTTGGTAGCCTTGAAGGACAAGAGTATCGAGGATCCAGGGCCAGGCGACGTCTATACGACGGGGACAGCGGCTATTATCCACCGCTTGCTTAAGGCCCCCGACGGCACAGCCCAATTGCTTGTCCAGGGGTTAGATCGGATCAAGCTCAAGGAGTTTACCCAACTCAAGCCTTACTTCAAGGCCCGGGTGGAGCTTGCCCCGGACATCGAGGAGAAATCCATCGAGGTCGAGGCGCTGGCGCGCAATACCGTCGAGCTCTTCCATCGCCTGGTCTCTTTAGTGCCCCATCTCCCGGAGAAGCTGATGATGGCAGCGATCAACGTTGATGAGCCGAGGCACCTTGTCTACCTCGTGGCCACGGCCATCCGCATGGAGACGGCTGATGCCCAGGAAATCCTGGAGATAGACGAGGTCAAGGGGAAGCTGCGCAAGCTGAACACCGTCCTCACCAGGGAGTTGGAGGTATTGGAGCTGGGCAAGAAGATCCAGAGCGAGGCCCAATCGAGGATGGGGAAGATGCAGCGGGAGTATTTCCTGCGCGAGCAGCTTAAGGCCATTAAGAGGGAGCTGGGAGAGGAGGATGAGCAGGCCCTCGAGATCAGGGAGCTGGCCGAGAAGATAGAGGCGGCGGGGATGCCTGAGGAGGCGAAGAAGGAGGCCAAGCGAGAGCTGGACAGGCTCAGTAAGCTCCCCACAGCTGCTGCAGAGTACTCAGTCATCAGGACCTACCTCGATTGGCTGGTCAACATGCCCTGGCAAGTGAGCACTGAGGATAACCTGGACATAGAGCGGGCCCGCCAGGTGCTAGACGAGGACCACTACGATCTGGAGAAGATTAAGGAGCGCGTCCTGGAGTACTTAGCCGTGCGGAAGCTCAGGTTGGAGCGCGGCGAGACGCCTTATCCCTCTAAGGCGGGCATCCTCTGCTTCGTTGGCCCTCCGGGGACGGGCAAGACCTCCATCGGCCAATCCATCGCCAGGGCTCTGGGGCGGAAGTTCATCCGCATGTCGTTGGGCGGGATGCGCGATGAGGCGGAGATCAGGGGGCACAGGCGCACCTACATCGGGGCCATGCCGGGGCGCATCCTCCAGGCCATCAGGCGCGTGGGGACCAAGAACCCCGTCTTCATGCTGGACGAGATAGACAAGGTGGGCAGGGATTGGCGCGGCGATCCCTCCTCCGCGCTCTTGGAGGTGCTCGATCCGGAGCAGAATAAGGAGTTCCGCGACCATTACCTGGGCGTGCCCTTCGACCTCTCCCAGGTGATGTTCATCACCACCGCCAACCTATTGGAGCCCATCTCCCCGCCGCTGCGTGACCGCATGGAGGTCCTGACTTTCTCCGGCTACACCGAGGAGGAGAAGATCAGGATCGCTCAGGAATACCTCATCCCCAGGCAGATAAAGGAGAATGGGCTTAAAGAGGACGAGATAAGGTTTGAGGAGGATGCCCTGCGAACTATCATCCGCGACTATACCCGCGAGGCTGGGGTGCGCAACCTGGAGCGGGAGATCGCCAATATCTGTCGCAAGGTGGCCACGAAGGTGGCGGAGGGGCAGGAGGGGCCCACCATCGTTACCGCGGATAATGTCTCCGATTTCCTGGGGAAGCCGAAGTACTTCTTCGAGGCGGCGGAGCGCACAGAGATCCCCGGCGTGGCCACAGGCCTGGCCTGGACGATGTCCGGCGGCGACATCCTCTTCGTTGAGGCCACCAAGATGCCCGGCAAGAAGGGCTTCACCCTCACTGGACAACTGGGCGATGTGATGAAGGAGTCGGCGCAGGCGGCTCTCAGCTATGTCCGCTCGAAGGCCGAGGAGCTGGGCATCCCTGAGGACTTCTTTGAAAAGAACGACATCCATCTTCATGTCCCGGCGGGGGCGGTGCCAAAGGACGGCCCTTCGGCCGGGGTGACCATGTGCACGGCCCTGGTCTCGCTGCTCACGGGCAGGCCGGTTAGGGCCGATGTAGGGATGACGGGCGAGATCACCTTGCGGGGGCAAGTGCTCCCCGTGGGTGGCATAAAGGAGAAGGTTCTGGCAGCGCGGCGGGCCGGCCTGACCACAGTCATCCTTCCCAAACGCAACGAGAAGGACCTGGACGAGATCCCCGATGAGCTTAAGGGGGAGATGAAGTTCGTCCTGGCGGAGACGGTGGATAAGGTTCTGGAGGCGGCTTTACGGGATGAGAGGGTGAAGGAGGGAAAGGCTGGCAAGGGTGGTAGAGGGGCAAAAGCCCATGACTGATTCGGCACCAATCACTTCTGAGCTCGTGACCGACGAGTTGCTAAGGGCAGTTGTAGAGCGCATTGTGGACGCCCTTGCGCCGGAGCGGTTGAATGGAGGTAGAAGATGAAGCAGACTATCGTCAAAGGGATCTATGATGGCGAAAGGATAGAAATGCTGGATAGAGTCGCGATCGAGAAGCCTTACCTAGTGACCATTTACTTTGAGAGAGAGTTGACCGAGGACGAATATGCAGGAGCCGAAGTGCTGAAATATCTGGCTTTCTGGCCGGAAATGCCTGACGACTTCGTTGAGGAGATCATGCATGGCCGACGGATCTTCTTTTCCAACCAGAGATAGATGGGTGAGAAGGCGAGTGCTTGACTCGGATACGCTCTCCTATCTTATCAAGGGCGTGTCACCCGCGATGGAAAGAGCTAGGGCATACCTCCGTGTTCATCCTCGCCTCAGCTTTGGCATCATCACTTATTCATGTATGCGCGTATCCCAGGACTTGAGTTAGAGGATTGGATGAAGCTTGAAGAGGGTGATGAGGAAGCCCGATAACCAATCCCTCCCCAACCTAACCGAATCAGACATCGCCAACTACTGCACCGAGCAGAGCTTCGAGCGGGGCATGGATTACTATGAGCGCGGGGCCATCATTAACCCCCTCCGCCAGGGGCACATCCTGCGAGCAGAATGCGAAGGTTCCCAATATGAGCCCTACCAGGTCACGGTGGAGCTGGATGAAGGGGGCATCGCCGATGCCCACTGCTCCTGCCCCTACGACTGGGGCGGCTACTGCAAACACATCGTGGCCCTGCTCCTCACTTGGGTGCGCGACCCGGAGGAATTCGCCGTCATCCCTGAGACGGACGAGTTGCTGGCCAGCAAGAGCAAGGAGGAGCTCATCGAGATCATTAAGGCCATGCTCGAGCAGGAGCCCGGTTTGCTGTATGACCTAGCGAGGTTCCGATGACGAAGGATATGGATAATCACATGATCAGCGTGGGAATCCTGACCGTCAGCGACCGCAGTTATCGCGGGGAGAGGGAGGACCTGAGCGGGCCACTTATCCGCGAGATGGTCACCGAGCACCTGGGAGCTGAGGTGAAGCTAGAGGCGGTGGTGCCCGATGAACTTGACATAATAAAAGGCACGTTGATGGTCTGGGCCGACGAGGTAGGTCTCGATCTCATCCTCACCACCGGAGGGACGGGCTTCAGCCCCCGCGACGTGACGCCGGAGGCGACGAGGGCGGTGATCGAGCGGGAGGCGCCTGGGCTCGCCGAGGCTATGCGCGCCAGGGGCCTCGAGATCACGCCCCACGCCATGCTCAGCCGCGCTGTAGCCGGTATCCGCGGCCGCACCCTTATCGTTAACCTGCCCGGCAGCCCGAAGGCCGTTCGGGAGAACTTGGCCGTTATCCTCCCCGCCCTGCCTCATGGCATGGAGATCCTCAAGGGCGAGGCTACGGAGTGCGCACAGCCCCTTGTCACGGAATCATCTAAATAA